>JBGQDD010000013.1:0-17761 GCA_041495665.1 Candidatus Acidiferrum sp. | reverse complement strand
AGAAGAGGGGCAGCTGCCGCGGGCCACTGAATACTATCCGGGCGGAAATGCGTTACCGTCTGGAAGAGAGTGCATGGTTTCCTACCTTCCTTCGGCCTGATCGCGGGTACGACCTACGTTGGAAAACACTTCGCGGGGCTCTATGAGTAGCGGTTCTTTTTCGCAGCGAACTGTGCGTTGTCATCGAGAATGTCGATATTGTCCAATCTCTCTTGAATCTGGCCGACATTTTCGCGCACAATTTGGTCGAAAATGATGGTGCGGTATATCCTGCCTCCATTGCTCAAGTGTTTTATAACCTTTTCCCAGAACTGCTTCCTAGCTTGAATCCAATTCTCCTTCACTTTTTCGAGAACATCTCTCCGCCAAAGCTCCATTGTTCGCGTGTATGCTCGAATGTAATGTCCTTCTATGGTCATTGCTACCTCCAATTGCCAGACGCTCCTCGCAAAACACTTGGATAAGCGGGGAGAAGAGGGACGTCAATTAGCTTCATTTCAACCATCGACTATTTTTTTGGCACCGCGCCCTCCTGTTTGAGAAGTTCAGCACATTTTTGCGCGGCCTGCGCGCCTTGCTCGGCTACTTTTTCTTCGGCTTGGACATACCGCGTGTAGAGTGCACCCGCGTTTTCGCTGACAGTGTAGAATAGCGTAGCTACGTCCGTGCAACCCTGAGAGAGACTAATCTCCATTTCAACTCTTCCCTTGTCCCCCGCGGGCATTTTAACGGTAGCCTCGTTCGCTGCGCTGCTCGCACACAGGAGAGCATTACGATCAGCGTCATCCAACCACTCGAAGAAGCTGAATCCGAGAGGGCCGTTGAAGGCTTGCGGATTCTTCCCGAACGCTTTGATAGCCGTTTCGATGCCGCGAACAACTTCGCGATCGTTAGCGACGTCAGCTTCGCCCTTCTTGCCATACATCTTTATCTTCCATGTCCAGCAGAGGTTTGTATTGTTGTATGGCGCGATCAGCCTGCGTTAGCACGAGTTTGATTTCTTCGTCGGTTGGAAAGCTCGCTTCTCGATCCTCCGCATAAGAAGCAACGCGCAAACTTGCAATGAGAGACAGCAAGATAAATCCTCTGCGGAGTAAGGGCATGAGGCTCCTTCGTGATGCGCTTGGGCGGATATTAACGCACCCCATCTCTGGCGCTGATTTGGGAGGGGTCGCATTCAGGCATTGTCGTTCCGTCGAATTGGTACTGCTTAGCAGGCTTGGAGTTGCCGTCCAGTAGGACGGCCAAATCATCCGCGATCCTCTCAAGCTGCGCGACTGAGCCTTCGCGATCCATACCTCGTCGCGTAAGAATGACCCTGCACGTGTGTACTGCATCGCTGCTTGCGTCCACCACGTATTTGAACTCGGCGAAAGACCTATTGGAAGCGGGACCGCCACTGGGCGCTGGAGCTGGAGCAGGGAAATCAATTAGAACGAGGTGAAAGCTCGAACCATTTGAACGGTTGATAACCGGTGGAGCGACCCCAGGACGCCGCATCTGGCCCTGCAGCCCCTTCGTCTGGCAGTGTGGGCAGATCTCGAAGTTTTTGACCATGCGACCGAGTAGATCAGGGATCAATACATCGCCATCATAGCCTCAGACGCTGCTTCTGACGCCTCCAAATCCGACGTGCCGGGGGCCGCCCCCCGTTCCGCTTGAACGCTCCCGAGTGGCCCAGCCCTTTTTGCGGTTTGTGCAGAAAGGGTGGGGCTGCCTTGCGCTAGCCTCTGTTTCTTCACTCTTCGCGTTTGTTTCTGTCTGCCGTTTCGAATCGCGTTAGCTGCGACTGTACCCGAACGACCATTAATTCCTTCTTTTCTTCTACTTACGGTGCCAAATCCGTTCGAATCGAGTACTATATAATAAATTATTTGACACAGTAACAGTTCCATGCTACCGTGGGTCGTGAAGTATCGCCCTCCTCTCCGCCTGGCCATCTGTCACCTCCGACCTCTCGCCAAATCCCATTTTCTATCTCCTTTCTTCTCAGCCCCTTCCGCACTCTTCCAAGTTCCCTATCCCGCAAGTCCTTTGTTTGCCACTCATACGAAAACTGCCGGCGTGTGCCCCGACTCTTCCCAATTCGGAACTCGCACCTCACCACTGCAACTCCAGTTTGTGTTCCTTTCCCCATTCTTCTGGAACGTTCAACCTTCCAACCTTCGAACTCGCAAACGTGTTTTGACCTATCCCCTTTCTTTTCACATTCTTGTGAACTCTTTTGCACTTACGAAAATGATAACTCTTTTCTTTTCAAGCGATTCCGCACTCTTTGCCAAAAACCACCCGGGGTGGGGGTACCCCCCTCTCTCCAAGAAGGACAAAATCAAGCCAAGAACTGCCCATCCCGCTGTTCGGGGCGGGGGAGGCTTCGATCCTCAGGAGGTTGTAGTAGTATGCGAAGCTCGATGAGACGAGTGTTGCCGGAATTCGGCAGTGATTTCGGAGGAGCGACTGCATGACGATGCCAGACTCCGCCAAACTTATATTGGTCACCGGCGCGACCGGCAAAGTGGGCAGCCATTTCCTGGAGCGCATCCGGCAATCCGCGGATCATCGCGACACACGCATCCGCGCTTTATGTCACAACCGGCTCCCGAAAGCGGACGCGCGGCTGGAGGTCGTTCAGGGCAGCATTTCCGACCACACGGTGGTGCGCAAGGCCATGGATGGGATTACGCACGTCCTGCATTTCGCGACCTGCAAGGAAACGCCGGAAGACGTGATGGATGTGGCCGTCAAAGGACTGTTCTGGCTGCTGGAGGAGTGCCGCGTGAGCCCCACGTTCAAGCAGTTCATCGTGACGGGGGGCGATGGCTCTGTGGGACATTTCTTCTACCCGCACGCCGTTCCCGTGACCGAACAACAGAAGCACACGGCGTACCCGGGCTGCTACGCGCTCTCCAAAGTTCTGGAAGAGGTGATGCTCGAACAGTATTTCATTCAATACGGTCTCACCGGCTGCTGCCTGCGGGCGCCGTGGATTATGGAGAAGGACGATTTCAAATACTCGCTATCGTTCGGTGAGGATGTATTCGGAGGGCCCCGCTGGCGCGACTTGGTGGGTGCGGCGCGCGCGGACGAATACGTGAAGAGCGGAGCCGTGCCGCTGATGCTCGATCCCAAGGGCAAGCCGGTAAAGCGCAATTTCGTGCATGTCAGCGATCTTGTGGATGCCATTCTCCTGGCGCTGGATCATCCAGGAGCGCGCCAGCAGACTTTTAATATTTGTATGGACGAACCGGTCGACTACCAGGAGGTAGCCGATCATCTGCGCGACACCCGCGGGCTCGGCGCGGTCGAGATCCGGACTCCGTTTTGGTCGACGTGGTTGGACAATACGAAAGCAAAGTTTTTGCTTGGCTGGCGGCCTCGCTACGATTGTAATCGCTTGATCGAGGAGGCGTGGAGTTACAAACGAAGCCACGACGACCCGAGAAAAGTTTGGTATCCCGGGTAAGGGCAACCGCACGAAGAGAAAAAAAGAGGGGCACGATGTATCGTGCCCCTACGGGTGGAAACTGCTGTGAGCCGCTGCGGCTAGGATTTGATTTGGTTGGACGCGGCGTCCCAAGTGACGGCGCTCTTGCGGAAATAGGATTCGTTGGCCATGTGGCAGGCCAGCGCGGCGTTATGACCGAAGACGGTGTCTTCGGTGACTTGCTGGTGGTTGCGCACGCCCTGGAAGAATCTCCAGAGGTGGGGTTTTTCAGCGTCCCAGGATTCGCCGCGATAAGTGAATCCTTCCTTCATGGGTTCCTTGCCGGGCTTGGCGTCGTGGTCTTCGTGCCACTTCTTGAGATAAACATCGCGCATCGCTTGCGGATAGCCGGAAGTGTAATAGCTGGGGGACTCGTCTTCACCCGACTGCGGGAAATAGGTGATGGTGAACTCGGTGACTTCGAGAATGCCCTTGGAGCCTTGGAAGCGGTAAATTTCAGGCGTATCGCAGCCAAGATTGAGGCGCAGATAAACCGGAGCGTGGCCGTAATCGAAGAGCGTGGCGTGAACGTCGGGCATGTTGCGGCCGTCCTTGAAGCGCAGGATGTCACCGAGAGCCATGGCGCGCTTGGGCGGATCGTTCCAGCCGAGCATGAAGTTCATGCCGCTGACGAGATGGACGAGAAGATCGCCGGCCAAGCCGGTGCCGTATTCCTTCCAGCAGCGCCAGCGCGCAAAAATATTGGGATTGAAGGGAACTTTGGGCACGGTGCCTTGCCAGGTTTCCCAATCGAGATTTGCGGGGGAGAGATCGGGCGGCGGCGGATATTCCCACGCGCCGGTGGGGTCGTTGCGGCCGAGCGAGCCTTCGACGAGAGTGAGAGTGCCAATGATGCCGTTAGCGAGAAGCTCTTTGGCTTTGGCGCAGAGGACGGAGCTGACGCGCTGCGAACCAATCTGCACGACGCGGCCGGTTTTTTGCGCGGCGGCGACCATGGCCACACCGTCGGCGGCGGAATGCGACATGGGCTTTTCGCAGTAGATATCTTTTCCGGCGCTGACGGCGTCGACGACGACTTGCTTGTGCCAATGGTCGGGGACGGCGGCGATCAGACAGTCGATTTCCTTGTTATCGAGGAGATCTTTGTAGCGGCGCGTGGTGGGGATTGTCTTGCCGACAATTTCTTGCGCGAGCGTGTGGCGGCCGTCGTATAGGTCGCAAGCGGCGACGCATTCGACGCCTGGCAATTGAATGGCGTCGTGGAGCAAGCCGGAGCCTTGCATGCCGATGCCGATGATGCCGAAGCGCAAGCGGTCGCTCGGCGCCGTGGATTGCATCGGCAAAGGAATGTGCTCGGGTTCGAGAAAAATTGCGGGCGAAGCCGCGAGTGCTCCGGCGGCCCCGGCGGTGCGATGAAGAAATTGACGGCGGGAAAGATCTTTTTTCATGGTGCGCTCCTGAAGGAAGTTGAAAGTCGAAAGTTTAAAGTGCAAAGCAAGAAACTTGGGATAAGACCATTGGCCCTCGTTTCATCTATCGCCGCTCCAACTTTTTGCGGCGGACGGAAAAGCGGCAGCCCGGCTGCCGCACTCCAAAATTACTTCAGCGGCTGGACGCTGACTTCTTTGAAAAAGACGACGTCGTTGTCGCTGTGATTCTGCAGGCCGATGTAACCCTCGTTGGGGCGAGTGCCGTGCTGCGGCTCGAAATCGAATTTGCGTTCGGGGACGGGCTGGCCTTCAGTGAAGTCGGTGACGGTGACATCGTTGAGGACAACAATGGTGCGCGGTCCGTCGAGCGTGATGACCATGGTGTTCCACTCGGGTCCAGGCTTGCCGGGCTTGGCGAGGGGCTTGGTCAGCGAATAAAGCGTGCCGGTAACGTGATAGTCATCTTCCTTCGACGTTTCGGGATGGTTGTCAATCTGGACTTCGTAGCCGTAGTTGACGGGCATCCATTCCTCGCGCGGCTCGATGGGAATGCGAATGAAGACGCCGGAATTATCGTTGAAGTCGCGCATCTTGAAGACCACGCGGATGCGGCAATCGGAGAGCTTGCCGCCGGTCCAGTAGAGCAGGCCCATGCCGCCGTGCGTTCGAATGAGGCCGTCTTCGACGGTCATGTTGCCGGGGCCGACGTGTTTCCAGCCGGTGAGATCCTTGCCGTTGAAGAGCGGCTTCCAGGCCGGAGCTTGCGGCTGCGCGGCGGCAAATGCGAACAGAGTCGAGACAGCAGCGACCATCAGCATCGGTACCCATTTGCGCGGTTTCATGGCGAGGTGCTCCTCGGAAAGATCAAGCCGGGTAGGGGCGCTCCGACGCGGTCGGAGCGCCCCTACAAAGAAAAATCAAAACTGCAATTTGTGAAGATAGTCGTAGCTGATTTTAATGTCGTCGAACGCTGATTTGGGATCGTCGTTTTCCACGAAATAGTGCTTGATGCCGCCCTTTCCCGAGTGCGCGAAAAGATTTTTCCAATCGATGGAACCCTGGCCGACGTCGGCCATGCGGCCGCCAAATTTGACGGATTGCCCCATCGCACCCTGGTAAGCACTCGACGAGGAGGCGTCCTTCACCCAATCCTTCACATGGACGAGTGGGAAACGGCCGGGATATTTGTCAAAGTAGGCGAGAGGATCCTTGCCGGCGACGCTAATCCAGCAGAGGTCCAATTCCATGGCGACGAGTTTGGAATCCGTTTCGGCGAGGAGAAAATCGTAAGGGAGTTTGCCGCCGAGCGATTCGGCGGGATCGAATTCGAAGGAGTGATTGTGATAGCCGAACTGGATGCCGGCCTTCTTGCTGGCCTCGCCGGCTTTATTAAATAGTTCCGCGGCGCGCTTCCAGCCGCCGGATTCGGCGCGCTGTTTTTCGTCGATCCACGGGCAAATGATGTAGCTGTGTCCGACGATTTTCGCGGCTTCGAGAGTTTCCGGCCACTTTTTTTCGACGACGTCGTAGCCCACATGGCAGGAAGGCGAGGCCAAGCCATTCTTGTCAAGGAGCGCGCGGACATCCTTCGGAGAATGGTCGAAGTAGCCGGCGAATTCGACTTCCTTGTAGCCGGTGGCGGCGACTTTCGCGATGGTGCCTTCGAAGTCGGTCTTCATGGCGTCGCGGACGGTGTAGAGCTGCACGCCGACGCGGTCAATTGAATGCGCGGCCGCAGAGCGGCCGGGGTGATGTGCGGTGTCCGCAGCCCAGGATGGCTTGGCGGCGGCTGCGAGAGTTGCTGCGAGGGAGGTGCCGATAAATGAGCGTCGATTCATGGGCCGCATTTTACTCCTTCTGGGAGGGAAGGGAACAGCGAATCAGTGAAAAAGAAGGGCGGTCCGACCCGGTCGGACCGCCCTTCTGGAAGAGGGGTTGTTAGAACTGGAATCGTATGCCGAACTGCATCCGGCGCGGCGCGTGAGCGGCGGTCGAATGCAGGAAGGTCGATGATCCCAGTGAGCCGTCAACACCGCTAAATTGCGTGTGGTTAAATAGGTTGTAATTCTCCCAGCGAATATCGAGCGCCTTGGATTCGCCGAATGCAAAGCGCTTGAACAAGCCGAAATCGAAGTTCAAGCGGCCTGGCGCATACAAGGTGTTGCGCCCGACATTGCCGAAGGTCAGCCCCGTGGGAGCGGCAAAGGCAGCAGGATTAAAGTACAGCGGCCCAAACGTGCCCGGTTCCTGACCGGCAGAGAAACCCGTATGAGGGTTACCGACCAAATCGGGGCGAGAGCCCGTGCCCACGCCGTTGCCGACGCCGGCGCTGTCCCCGAAGTCTGTGTCATTGGTGACGCTGAAGGGGGTGCCGGTCTGAGCGACGGTGATCCCGGAGATCTGCCAGCCGCCAAGGAGTTTGTGTTGCAGACCACTGCCTTTGAAAAACGGCAAGGCATAGACGTAGCTGACCGCAAGATTGTGGCGCTGGTCAAAATTGGAGCTGCCACGATTGGCGGCGACGTTGTAGGAATCCACGAACGCCCCGTCAAATCGGTCGGAGGAATCGTCAATGGAATGGCTGTAGGTGTAGGCGACGCTCATGGTGAAATCGCCCAAGGTGCGACGCGCTGAAAACTGCAAAGAGTTATAGATCGAATTGGCGGTATTTTCGAGACGAGTGATGTTGCCGAACCCCGTGAGTGGCCGGTTGGGGTTGGCGTCGTTTCCACAAGCGATGCCCAGATTCACGGCCGCCGAACCCGTGACGGCAGTTCCATTCGCAAGCTCGCCGTCGTTCGCTAAGCTGTCGCAGTCCGCCGAGGTAATGGCCTGGCCCGCCGTGAAGGGATTCGCAGAAGCAGCCACGGGCTGCAGTTGATTGATATTTCGTTGCAGTGTCAAATGCGTCCCTTTGCTGCCAACGTAGGAAACAGTGGCCACGATGTGGCCTGGCAATTCCCTCTGAACGTCCAAGTGCCATTGCTGGACGTACGGCCAAATGACCTTGTTGGGGATGGAGTTTACGCCGAGCGGAAAGAAGGGGACAATCCCGCTGCTCCCGCCAATGTTACCGTAGCCGGTTACGTTGAATTGCGATGCGGTGAGCACAAATGGGGGAGTGCCTTCCAGTGACTCGGTGTTTCCTTCGTTGCCGTTGGTATGTTCGAAGAAGATGCCATATCCGCCGCGGATGGCCATCTTGCCGTCGCCTTTGGGATCGAAAGCGAAGCCGATGCGCGGGGCAGGGTTGAAGAGATGTCCCTTGAGGCAGCCGGCGCTCGAATTGGAACCAGCACTGGCAGTGGGGAAACCGTCCACGGGGAATGTACCGCCCGGCCCGCCACATTGGACGATACCGTTAAAAGGATTGCCAGAACCGGGTACGAGCGAGCCCTGAAAGGGAGTGAGGCTGCCGTCGGCATCAACGATGGGTGCGTTGGCGGTGCTGAAGGCACTCGGGTCAAAATTAAAGGCACGTCTGTATCGCTCCCGGTAGGTACCGTAGAGGCTGAGCCGCAGGCCAAGGTTGAGAGTCAAGCGCTTGGTGATGCGCCAGTCGTCTTGGAAATAGGGCTCGACAATCTTGTAGCGGTTGTAATACTTGGGCTGGACGTTTGTCTGCTGGTATTGCGCGATGTTTCCCAGCAGCAGATCAGTGAAGGCGTTTCCCGTGCTGGGGATCGCAGTATCACTGGAATCGAAGGTCAGGATACCCTGCAGGTACGGAGTGTTTTGCTCGTTTTTCTGGGCGAACGCCAAATAGGCTCCAAACGTCAGTGTATGGTTACCGAGGATCTTGGTTAGGTTGTCCCGGTAGGTGTAGGTGGGGTTGGCGTTGTTCCACGGGAAATAACCAGTGTCCAGCCCAAAACCGCCGCCGTAAGCGGTGTTATTGCCAAGAGAGACGGAGGGAATCTTAGCGGCGAAGCCGTTATTGAAGATAGAACCCATGGCGAAGCCAGCAGGCAAGGTGGTTTGGTTGGCTGGGCCGAGGGCCGTCAGGAAGATGTGGTCACCGGTGTAGCTGGCGACGAATTCATTGAGGAGCGTAGGACTAATGTTGGCGTTGAGACGCGCAACGAAGCTCGTGCCGGGACCTACGAATTTTGTGTGGATGTCCTGGAAACTGGTACCCGCGCCCCAAAGCGGGTTGGGAGTTTCCGTCTGCCAGGAATCGTGGATGTAACGGAAAGTCAGGCGGTAGTTGTCGGTGATGTTGTGATCGAGACGAACCAACTCTTCGCGCCAGGTCGTGGGTGTAGAGATGATTTGAGAGACCGCCGGAAACCCGCCTTGCGTCGTATTGGCGTGCGGGATGAGGTTGAGGAGCACCTGGGCGGTGGGGTCAAGGGTCGTAGGAGTTGCGACCGCATTGTTGGCGAAGGTTGTGAAAGTATTCGGTGGCACTCCAGCGCCGGTCGCAGGGCAATCGGGAAACACTGTTGTGCCAGTTGGAGCTACACTCGAATCCCGGTAGAAAGTAGTAGTCGTCTGCCCAGTGGGAATGGCAGGGCAAAGGTCGCCAAAGTCTCCGCCGCGCTCGGCATCGGAAGGGACGTTGGCGAGAATGGAGGATGGGTTTTTCTCGCGGCGCCATTCTTGAGAGAAGAAGAAAAAGGTTTTCTTCTTGCCGGCGTTGTAATGGTTGGGAATGAAAACCGGGCCACCGATGGTGTAGCCAAAGTCGTGCTTTTTATAGGCCGGGTTCGGATGCGCAGGGTCATTGCCCGATTCCCAGGGCCTGGCATTGAACATGTCATTGCGCAGGTATTCGAAGCCGCTGCCGTGGAAACCGCTGCCACCGCTCTTGGTTTCCACTTCGACGGTACCGGAACCGTTGCGTCCGTACTGCGCACCGTAGTTCGAAGTCAACACCTTGAATTCGGCGATGGCTTCGGGATTGGGATAGACGTTGAGGGTGGCGTTGCTGCCATTATCCATATTGTCGCCGCCATCCAGCTCCCAGTTGTTGTATTCGGTGCGGCCGCCGTTCATGCTGAAAGCGACGTTGCCATAGATGCCCACGGTGCCTTCCTCTTGACCGGTCTGGTTGACGACGCCGGGCACGAGATTGACGAGCTGAGTGAAGTTGCGTCCGTTGAGAACGAGCTCGTTGATCTGCTTGCCGGTGACGGTGCCGCTCAGCTCGGAAGATTGCGTTTCGACTTGAACGACGCTCTCACCGGTGACGAAGATTTCCTCATTGATAGCACCGACGGTGAGCTGTATGTCGATGCGCGCTTTCTCGGCCACCTCAAGCACTACGTTCTGAGCTGTGTATTTCTGAAAGCCTTTTGCGGAGACGCTGAGGTTGTAGGTGCCGCCGGGAAGGGCGGCCAGGACATAGGCGCCGTCCGCATTCGATGTAGTAGTCCGGGTCAAGCCGCCGCCTGCAGTAGTAACGACGACGTCCGCGCCGGCGACGGCGGCACCAGACTTGTCGGTGACCGTACCGCTGATATAGCCGGTGTCTTGCGCGCGCGAAGCGAGGGGAAGGGCCAGCGCAACGAGCAGCACGCCGAACCACAACCACGCGGCTCCCAAAATATTCTTTCGATGATTGGAAAGGTTAGAGTTTTCCTTCACGTTACCACCTCCAAGAAAGATTCGAATTTGGGGAGACGTGGAACGGAGGGACACGGCGCGAAAGGCTACGACAGCCATCGTTCGAATTGCCCCGCGCAGAAAACCCCTCATCGGACAAAGTCCCCCACCCCTCGACGACCGCAGGCAACGCACCGGAAGTGTCTATTAAAACGAGTTAATAGTGCATTTAAGCGTAGATGTCAAGCGGGAAATTGGTGCTGAGCTGAGATATAGCACCCTTGGCGGCGGAATAGGGGCGAACTGCGGCGTTCTACGGCGCCAAACCGCAGAGGCTTCTTGAATTCTCACTGGGACTGCCGGACACTGAATGCCGATGCGCGCGCGATTTTTGAACAGTCACACCCTGGGATGCGTTCTGGCGATCGGTCTCCCTCTGGTTGCCGGCAAGCCCGCTTGTGCGCGGCCTGCAACAGAAGGACCCGCACAACCGCAATCCACCTCATCACCAACCGGCGCAAACCAGCGACCCGATCCCCAAGCAGAGTTTGCGAAAGGGCAGACGGCGCTGCAGAGCGGGGACCTCGATGTGGCAGAAGCGGCCTTTCGTCAGGTGCTCGCGGCTGACCCGCGTGCCGGCTCCGCCTACGCCAATCTTGGCGTCATCGCCATGCGCCGCAAAGATTGGGACCACGCGATCATGTTGTTGCAGAAGGCCGAGAAACTCGAACCAAAGATGGCTGGAATCCGGCTGAACATTGGACTCGTCGAGTACCGGCGCGGCAATTATGCTGCCGCGATCGCGCCGCTGTCCTCCGTATTGCGCGACCAACCGGACTCGCAACAAGCGCGTTACCTTCTGGGGCTTTGCCAGGTTCTTACCAAGAAATTTGCAGCAGCCGTGAAGGTGCTCGAGCCCCTTTGGCTCGAAAAGTCCAATGACGTTTTGTATCTCTATCTGATCGACATCGCCGCGGTGGAATCCGGCCAGAAAGAGCTTGACGAGAAAATCCTGAGCCGCATGATCGCTGTCGGCGGAGGAACGCCGGAATTTCACCTCATCATGGGGAAAGCATTTCTGAACCGCTACGAAGTCGCCGAAGCCAAGGCGGAACTGGAACGCGCCGCCGAAGGGAACCCTGACCTTCCCTTCTTGCATCTTAATCTGGGTATCACCTATATGCGTTTGGGTGAGAACGAGCGGGCCGAAGCGGAGTTTCGCCGCGACATAGTGCTGGAACCGGATCTTGCCGACAACTACGAACAGCTCGGGGTGCTCTATTCGCGGATGCAAAGGGACCAGGACGCGGAGAATTCATTCCGTGAGGCGCTGGATCGGGATACGAAAAGCGCCGGCGCGCACCTGGGGTTGGCAAAGCTCTATCAGAAGCAGAAAAAGTCAGAACCGGCTTTGAAAATGATTGATGCGGCGCTGCGGCTCTCGCCGGATATCCATGGCGGGCACTTCCTGCGAGGACGAATCCTGAAGCAGTTGGGCCGGCAAAAGGAAGCGCGCGTGGAATTCGCGGCCGCACAGAAGGGGATGGAAGGCCGGTTGAATAAGGAACGCGAGTCGCTTGAAGAGGATCAGGTGCCCAACCCCGAGCTGACCCGCCAGCCGCAGTAAGAGGCACCGCTGTTCAGGCAGCACTCAGGGGCGGCGCTTGCCAGTGACCGCGGGCCTGCTCGATGGCTTCCGCGACGGCCAGAACCAGTTCGTCTTCAAACGGACGGCCAATGACTTGAACACCAATGGGCAGTCCGTCGTTCGAAACGCCGGCCGGAACGGATGCGCCGGGAAAGCCGGTCAAGTTCAGCCATTGCGAAAACCGCATGGTGTCGCGGTATCCCGTGCCGGGGAGGTAATTTCCCTGGCCGTGACGAAATGCGGGACTCGTGGAAACGGGAGAAAGCAGAATTGGCGTGTCCTGCATTTGGCGCAGAATTTCGGCGCGGAGAAGATCTCGATCCGCGCAAGCCTTCGTGAATTGATCGAGTGTAATGGGATCTGCGGAAGTTGCGTACGAGAGATACTCGCGCAGCATCGGGCTGATTTGATCTTCATGGCCGGCGACGCTGTGGCGGAACAAATTGCCGATTACCGGGCCAAAGAAAAACCACCACAGATCGAGCGCGCGATCGAGGCCGTCGAGCCGAAAAGGTTCGACGGTGAAGCCTCGCGCGCCGAGTGATTTTGCGGCTCGCTCGACGGCCGCGCGCGTCTGCGGAGTCGGCACACCAAGGACGTCGCTCTGTAGAATTCCGACGCGCAGGCTACGAAGATCACCCTCACGGTACGCGCGCAAGGGAACGGGAGCGGAGAGCGCGTCGCCGGCGTCCGGTCCAGCCAGCACTTCGTAGAGTCGGCGCACATCCGCGATGGTGCGGGCCATAGGGCCGACCACGCCGATCCAGGAAAAAGCGCCGGCGCCCGGCGGAAAATGTCCCGTAGCAGGAATGCGGCCAGGCGTGGGCTTCAATCCGCAGATTCCACAAAAATGCGCGGGCACGCGAATCGAGCCGCCGCCGTCGCTGCCAACACCACCCGCCGAACAGCCGGCGGAAATCGCTGCCGCTTCACCTCCGCTCGAGCCACCTGAGGAGTGCGCCAAGTTCCAGGGGTTGCTCGTTTTTCCGGTGAGCCGATTGTCGGTTTCGTAGGCCATCAAGAATTCGGGAGTGTTAGTATTCCCGAGGAGGATGGCGCCCGCAGCTTTCAATCGCGAAACAAGCGGCGCGTCCTGTTTGGGAACGTAATCTTTGCGGAGAAGCGAACCGGAGGGGCACGGCCAACCGGCGACATCAATGCAGCTCTTGATGCTGAGTGGCACGCCATGAAGAGGCCCGAGTTGCGCGCCGCGCAAAACAAGACTTTCCGCCGCGCGCGCCTGCTGGCGGGCTCCCTCGGCGTCCAACTGGACAAACGCATTCAGTTTCGGCTGCAGCGTCTCGATGCGCTTAAGATGGAGTTCGACGATTTCGACGGGAGAGACATTCTTGGATCGAATATTCCGGGTGATTTCCGCTAAGGTGCCGTAGGGGAAGAAGCTCATGGCCTGATGCGCGAGAGTAAGCGGACAGGCGGTACAGGTCAAGCGCCCGGCGAAATGCGCAACTGGTGGGCATAAAAACGGTTGACGAGGTCAATGACAGCCGGGAGAATTCCAATTGCGCCCGGATGGGTCGTACGCGGAATTCGGGCATCCCGCGCGGACAGGAAGAAATATTTTGATGCGTTCAACTCATCGGCGTGCAGTGGGCGTGATTTTCGCTTGTTCACTCTTGATTTGCTGTGCCGCGATCTGGGTGCGCTCCAGCGGGCCGCCCGCGCAGGAGAAGGCTGAGGCTACAAAGAAGTCTGGGTCATCGGGTGGCGGAATTGCAGACGCCTATCGTTTCAATACACTGGGCGTCGCGTACTTGAACCAGCAGCGCCCGGCGGACGCGCAAAAATACTTCGAGCAAGCACTCCAGGCCGACTCCAAATTTGCGGTGGCCCGGCTGAACCTGGGAATTTCTCTGCTCGCCCAACAGAAGCTGGAGCTGGCGCGCGCGGCGCTCGAAGCGGCAGCGCAGCAGCTTCCCAAGGATGTTTTCGCCTGGTACAACCTCGGGCTTGCGCACAAGGATCTCGGGGAGCCGGAGAAGGGCATCGCCGCATTTCAGCATGTCACGGAGATCGCGCCCAACGAAGCGGACGCCTACTATTTTTCCGGCTACCTGTATTCGCAGCTGCAAAAATATGACGAAGCCATCACGGCGTTTCAAAAGGGGCTGGCTCTAAATGCTTTTCATGCTTCGTCGGAGTTCGGCGTGGCGCGCGCGTTTCAGCGGAAGGGCGATGCTGCGGCGGCGCGCGAACACCTGGCGCGCTTCCAGAAAATCACCACGGAGCATCTCGGAACGCCGTTCGGCGCGGGCTACGGCGATCAAGGGCGTTACTCGCTCGCGGAGTTGCCGCTGAATTCGGTTGTCGATGTGCCTGCGGCGATCCCGGTGCGATTTGCGGTCCAGCCAAACGCGTTTGTTTCGAAGAGCGCCGGCGCAAATGAGGCCGGGATCGGACCGAGCACCGGCGCCTGCTTCTTCGATTACGATGGCGATGGGAAGCCCGATCTTTTCCTGGTGAGCGGGGCGGCGGATGGCACCAGCCGATTGCTGCGCAATCTGGGCGACGGACGATTTGAAGATGTGACCATGGAAGCAGGCATCCATCTTTCTGGAAGTGGTTTTGGATGCGCGGCAGGCGATTTCGACAATGACGGCCACACGGATCTCGCCGTTTGTCTGAGTGACGGCGTCCGGCTGCTGCGGAACAACGGGGATGGAAAATTTGCGGACGTGACGGCGAAGGTGGGTATCCAGCAACCAGAAGGATGCGTGAGCGTAACGTTTGTGGATTACGACCACGACGGCGACCTGGACCTCTATTTGACCACCGCCATTGGGCCGGACACTAGAAACGCGATCTGGCGCAACAACGGAAACAGCACATTTACGGATGTTTCGGCGGACACCGCCCTCGGGATCGCTGCTACGGCAGGAGGAGTGGTTGCGACAGACTTCAATAACGACAGGGCGATTGATTTTGTGATAGCGGGGGGAAAGCTGGGCGCATCCATTTTACTAAATCCGCGCGAAGGAAAATTTGCGCCGCTCGGCAAAATTGACTTCAGCAAGGAGAAGTTGCCGCCGGCGGTGGGCGTGGTGGCGTTCGACTTCGATAAAGACGGCTGGATGGATCTGGCGTTCACGCACGCGGGCGCGCCGGGCATTAGCCTGTGGCGGAATGTGGAGGGCAAGCGGCTGGAGCGTGTTGCACTCCCCGAATTCGGCTGGCAGCGCGGCTGGGGAGTTGCCGCGCTGGACTACGACAATGATGGGTGGCTGGATATGGTGGCGGCAGGAGAATCGAGCAACGGAGGGGAACTGCGTTTGTTGCGAAATCTCGGAAGCAAGGGCTGGGCCGACGTCACGAAGTATGTGCACCTCGATGCGGTCAAGCTGAATCAACCGCGTGCGATTGCGGTTGCGGATATCAATGGAAATGGCGACGCGGATTTGGTCGTGACGCAACTCGGGGGCGCGCCGCTGGTTCTGCGCAATGAGGGCGGTAACAAGAACAACTGGATGAGCATCGACCTCAAGGCGCTCAACGACAACAAGAGCGGGATCGGGACGAAGGTCGAACTCTACGCGGGCACGCTGTATCAAAAGTGGGAAGTGGCCGGTGCGTCGGGCTATTTGGGGCAGAGCGCCGCGCCGATTCTTGCCGGGCTCGGCGCGGAGCGCAATGCCGAAGTCGTTCGATTGCTGTGGCCGATGGGCGTGCCGCAGGACGAAATAAACCTGGAGGCGAAGAAAGTGCAAAGGATCGCCGAACTCGACCGGCGCGGGAGCTCGTGCCCCGTTTTGTTTTCGTGGAATGGGCGCGAGTATGAATTCATCGCGGACATGATCGGGCCCGGCGTGGTCGGCCACTGGGTCGCGCCCGGGGAGAGGGACGTTCCCGATCCGGACGAGTACTTGAAGGTGCCTGCGCGCAGCGTGAAGGCCCGGAACGGCTTGCTGAGCTTCCGTTTCATGGAGCCGATGGAAGAAACAGTCTACCTCGATCAGGTGCGGCTGGTGGCCATCGATCATCCGGCGGCGTATGAAGTGTTTCCGAATGAGCGATTCGTCAGCGCGCCGCCTTTTCCGGAGTTCCGTGTGATCGCGAGCCGCGACGCGCATGCGCCCATCAGCGCGTGGGACGACCGCGGAAATGATGTGCTGCCACTGATCTCCAAGCGCGACCGCCAGTACGTCACGAGTTTCGAGGAGTTGCCGTTCGCGGGATTCGCCAAGTTGCACTGGATCGAACTCGACCTCGGTGACTGGGATGCGCAAAAACCGTTGCGGTTGATCATCGATGGCTACACGGATTACTTCACGGCGACTTCTATGTACGCGGCGGATCAAGCGGGAATCAAAGTGATTCCGCCATACGTGGAAGCGCTCGATGCGCAGGGCAAGTGGGTGCGCGTCGCGGAAGACATGGGTTTTCCAGCGTGGCTCGAACGCACTATGGTTGCGGACTTGACCGGCAAACTTCCAGCCGGCACGCGGCGAATTCGCATCGTCAACAATTTGAAGATTTATTGGGACGCGATTCGCATCGATCAGACGCCGGACGTGCGGGACGTACGCCTGGCGCAAGTGCCGCTTGCCAAGGCGTCGTTGGATTTCGTCGGCTATCCGCGCGAGACGCGGCTGAAGCCGGCGAGCGACACCATCTATTCCTATTCGCACCGGAGCATGACGGGTCCTTACGCGCACGCCGCGGGAAATTACACGCGCTACGGCAATGTCTTTGGCTTGCTGAGCGCCTCCGATAATCGCTTCGTCGTTTTTGGATCGGGCGAGGGGCTCAAGCTTGATTTTGATCCCCAGCAGCTTCCCTCGCTGCCGGCGGGATGGGTTCGCGATTATTTCTTTTACGCCGACGGATTTGAAAAGGATCTCGATTTCTACGCGGCGCACGCATTTACGGTCGAACCGCTGCCGCGGCATTCGCTGCTGCCGTATCCGTATCCGGAGGGGAGAGACTATCCCGGCGATGCGGAGCATCTCGGCTATCAGTTGGAGTACAACACGCGGCCGCGTTCGGAACGTTTGCCGCCGAGTCTGCGCTACCAGTATTCTTCGCCGCACTGAAGCGGCTCACTCAGTCCCAAAGCGCGGGTACCCATGCGCGATCCCGCGCGCCTTTTGAGTTGGCTTCGTAGAACAGCAACTCGTGGTTCCCGTTTGCAAATGTCGTGAAGGGCCGCCACACGTTCGTTATAATGCTGGCATGGTCGTTCATACTTTTGCTTTTCGGTGGAAGGCGGGCGTGCGCGAGGATCAGAAGGTTCGCGCGATCGCGGAAATTCGTGGACTACAGGGGCAGATTCCGGGGCTGCTGGAGACCTGGGTTGGGATCAACATTTCGCCTCGCTCGCAGGGATATGAGCTTGGCGGCGCTATGAAGTTCGCCGACCGATCCGCGCTAGAGGCCTACGGGGCGCATCCCGTTCATCAGAAGTTGCTCCAATGGCTGATGCCGCTCATAGATCCGCTCGAAGTCGATTTTGAAGCGTAGCGTGAACTCCGTTGCAGTCCCGATGGATTTCCATATGAAGTCTCCATAGGTTTCGATAGTTGATGGGAATTGGTCCGTGCCGGTGCGGCGGGGGGTTTGTAATTGGTTTTGATGCAAGGAGTTGAGTTTTTGCACAGAGGTGAAGGATGTGGCCGTTGTTATGCGGCAATTCCTTCGTTCTGTGGTGGAGCGGGACGCCTGGCCTCGGGAGAGGGT
>JBGQDD010000012.1:0-18165 GCA_041495665.1 Candidatus Acidiferrum sp. | reverse complement strand
TTCTGAGTAAGGGAGCGTGAGGGTTCTCTTCAGCGGGATCCAATGGGCAATGGCGATCGCGAATAGCGGACAGCAAGGAACCGAGCAAGCGGAGTTGAGCGGGAGTGAGGACCGGAGGGCGGATGGTGGTGGAACGGACGAGCTCTGGCGGCAGAACCGGAGATAAGAAAGACAAAAGATACTTTTTCAGAAACGGCTTGTCGAGCCAATCGCAGGAAGTGTCCAGCGCTAAGTCGAGCCGTGCGAGATCGTCGCTGTCGAAAACATGGGGAGCGGTGATGCGCCCCCCGCGGAAGAGCGCGCGAAGGACGTCGATAACTGCGGAGGCGAGAGAAGAGGGATCGGCCCAACGCGGGTTGGCGGGGTGCGAGAGGAGATAGTGGCGCAGAAAATCTTGCTCCGTGGGGCGACCGGCGGCCCAAATGGAGAACGAGTCGACAAGATGAAACGCGGTGTGAACAAAGATGCGGAAGGCGTCCTCGGATGGCGGTTCAGCAGTTTGCCGGGTGAAGCGAAGCCACAGGCAGCGTTGTCCATCGGGCCCCAAGGCCGCCAGAATGGCGACGAGGGAGTTTGCGACCATCAGGCGATGCAAGATTTCGCCGAGGCAATCGAGGTTATCGACCAGGACGGCAAGAACGGCTTCGTTCGGCGGGAGATCGCGATAGACGCCAAAAGCGTCGTGATACCAGTGACCCCAAGCCGTTCCCGCAACGAAATCGGAAAGAAAGCCGGAAACATAGGTGGCCTGGTTTTCAAAACGGATGACGTTTTCGGTATGGGAGGAGGAGGCAATGACGCGAACGACGGAGGCACACAAGCGAGCCCCTAACTGTTCGGCAAGGCGGGAGTCGTGGGCGGCATGCGAAGCCAGGACTGCGAGTTTGGTATGAACTTGGCGGACGATGAAGACCGAAGGGTCGTTCTCGAAAGTTTCCTCAAAGGCGCGATCACAGACTTGTTCAATTCGCTCGCGAGCCACACGCTCGAGTGAATGGACGGCCGCCGTGACCGCAGGTGATTCCCGCGGAGTGCGGATGCGAAGATGCAGGCGAGCGATGCGCGATTGGATGACATCCCCCCTAAGACGAAACGTTAGTTGCCGCCGGCGGCGATCACGCCGGCTTGGAAACTGGAAATGAGCGCATTGAGAGCTTCGGTGCTGAGCGAACGAAAAATAATGTCTGGAGAATGAACCAGGCCGTTGAGAACAAGATCTCCATAGACGGTGACGATGGGTTGAGGTTCCGGAGAAGCGTCCGGAATATCATAGGTGAGCTTCAAGGAAGGGCGAAAAGTACCATCCTCGGCGGTGAATCCGATGACGAAGATCGGCTTGTTCGAAAGGTCGCCGAGATCGATGCGAAGTTCGTCGTTGGAGTTGACCGAAGCGTGATAGATGGAAGGGTTTCTACGGAGGACGTTGTCGTCGACGTGGGCGGGGTCGGTGAACTGAACGGCACCGCCGGCCATCTCGAGATTTCCGTGAAGCGTGGTGTCGCCGCGAAGGAAATTCTTGCCGCTGGTATCGATTTCGAAACGAGGATCGAGTTGCAGGGTTGCGGCGGAAGGATCAGCGTCCGCAGGCGGAACGAAGACGGCAAAGCCGCGGGGCGAAGTCTTGTTGTAGGTGATGGTGGTGCCGGCGACAGTGCGCTGGTCGAGGCGATTCGAGATGCGGCCGACCTCGACGCGGGTGGCGTTTGCGGGATGGTCGATGGCTTCGGCGGCGACGCCGGCGTAAGGGCGATCGGAAGCGTCGATGAGAATTTGTTTTTGCGGATCGGTCTCGTCGGGTTGGAAGGTGAGGCGGCCAAGATAGACGGGCCAGAGGACGCGGGGATCATCGGGCGTGAGCAATTGCGCGGGCGAGCTGGCCAGGGCCGGAGGAACGGGCTTGGGCTGACGAGGCTTTACGCGACTGACGGGCGCGCGTTCGAGAGAGAGGCGCGGCGTCTCGTCGGTGCGGTAGTAGGCATCCGGATGTGAGGGATCGCAAGAGAGATAACCCGGAGGAGGTTGCGAGCCGGGAACCGCGTCGTAGTTGAGCCACGCATCGAGACGATTGGAGCCAAGGCGAGTGAATTCGCCGGTTGAAATGGGGAACTTTGCGGGGAGAAACAGTTCGCGACCGTAACCATCGATGGCCAGGCCGGGACGAACAAGTAGTTGGCCTTCTTCGACGGCGAGCTCCAGACCGATAACGATGCCCCAGGAGTGCTGAGCGATGTTGTGGCGGCGGCGCAGCGCGACCTGGTAGGCCTGCTCGTCGGAAAAATCCTGGCGACGGAGATACTGTTGCGGAAAGTAATGGACGCGGGAAGGCAAAGTTGAGTTGTCCACGGAAAGCCTCGCTTTCATGTGACCGGGACGGTCTTATTAAATGTGATCGTTCTGTCGGAGCTGGGAGTGCCAGCGAAAAGCCAGTGATAGGTAATCGAGAGGGTGAACAAAACCTGGGCTGCGGGAGCTGCGGGAGCTGCGGGTGCTGCGGGTGCTTTTGCCTTAGTGGGTAACGTTTGCGATTGCCCGGCGGAGACAGTCAGAGGAACTCCCGCCAAAAGACTTGGTCCGGCACCCGGCGCAGTCAGTTTGGCCTCAGTCAGGACGAAATCAACGCCGGAAGTGTTTGCGATGGCGATGTCAAAGAGTGCATTCGCGTTGATGCTAGGAGATAGTGCAGAAAGATCGGCTGCGGGGCTTGGCAGGACAGGAACGGTGGGTGAACGCATTTTGCCGCCAACGCTCTGGTTGGCGAGCTTCATGGAAATGTTGATCTCCACCTGCAGCGAAGTGGCTCCGGCAGGGATTTGGTTTGGTGGATGAGAGACATTGACCGGGGTGGGGTCAACGAAGGGTTGCAAGGTACCGGTAAAAGGGACGGATCCAAAGACGGCGAGGGAATTGGTTACGAGCGTTTCGGAGCACTTGTCGTGCGTCAACGGACCGGTGGTGCTCAAGTTTTTCAATGTAAAGGAGTAATCCAGATTGCGGGCTGTCTCGAAGAAGGTGGGGAAGCTCGGAAAAGCAACTTTGATAAGTTGAGAACTGGCGGACATAACGCCTTGAATGAATGCACGGACGAGGAGGTAATTGAAAAGAGGGTCGCGAGGGTCGGGCTTCACGATAGGAAGCTGAGCTGTTCCGCCGACGACGTAGAGGAGGTGCGAAGCCATCGCGGCGGTGGAGAGATCGCCGGGGAGTGCGAGACCGCCGTTCCCTCGAAAAGTGAGTAGCGGGACAAAACCGAGCTTATTCTGGCCGGAAATGGTAATGCGGCGGCTAAAGTCGCCGTCTTTCATTGCGCCGCCGGCGATGCGAGTTTCGTCGGAAGGTGGCTGGTCCTTGGGCTTAAGCTGAACGCGGTAGATATCGCGAGCGGGCGGGGCCGGAGCGTCGGTGCCGGGAAGAAAGATGAATCCTTCTGGTAGCAACTCCGGATTGTCTACGGGTGTGAGGCAGTCGCAGGGAAGGGGAGTGGCGACGTCTTCGGGAACGAAGGAGAGGTCGGCGCCGGAGAAATCGAGGGGCAACTCGCGGTCGTCAAAGACTGGCGTGTCTTTGTGAGGAGGCGGAGCAGTAGAAAAGCTCCGAACTGAAGCGACCGGTTTCGTGTGAAGAGGCTCAAAAATATGATGCAAGTGGACGGACTTGGATTGCTTGTTGAACTCCTTGATGGCCTCCTTGACCTTGCTGGAGGAGAAGTTGTCATCGAGCTGGAGGACATCGTTCACCGCCGTTGCCGGGGATGGATAGTTCACACGGAAGGAGATGAAGAGCTTCGAAGGAGCTCCGGGGAGGAAGCTGTACTTAATGCGGACTGGGGCGGTGACGTCCGATTTGACTTGTGCGTCCAGAAAGTGGCCGGCGATCTGTGTAGACAGGATGGCGCGACGCTTGGCGCTGGTGAGAATGAGATTTCCCCAGAAGATGGCATTCCCATCGCGGTCGAGAGCAAACCGTTTCAGAAAATTGTTTGCGGTGTCCTTGAGGGAAACGCGGAATTGATAAGGATCGGCGAGATTCACCGCACCGACATGAACGAGAGTGGCGCCGGAGGGCGAGCCAATCAAGGAGTCTCGAAGACGCGTGTACAGGCATTCAGAATGGCGGACGTGGAAGGGGCCACTCTTGTGAGCTTTCATGATCCCGAGAAGCACCGGCCAAGGCGTTGCACCGGCGATGCTGCCGGCGGCGGTCGCAGTTGTCAGGTCAGGATCGCCCGCGGGGATGGGCCAGGGGGAAGGGGAGATTTGAATTTCCGCGGAATCACGGAATCGGGGATTCGGGGAGGGGCCACAGGCGCCTTGCGGGTGTTCGCAATAGTAAAGGTAGATGAATTTCGTCGACGGCTGCAGGGGGAACGTGAGCCGCAAGGGCCGAAAAACAACCAATTCGCGGCCGTAGCCGTCGATGGCCAGCCCGGGCTGGACGGTGGCGACATCTCCCTGAATCGCGACGGAGAGCCCGCGAACGATGCCCCAAGTGTGAGGGGCGAGATGGTGGCGGCCGGCCAAGCCGAGGAGATACTGCTGCTCCGTCAGCAGATCAGTTGCTCGAAGCAGCTGAGATTCACGAAAGAGAACACGCGAAGGAACGCTCATAGAATCACGAACCCTGGAACGCGACGACGCGAGGTTGTCCGTAAGGATCGTCACGGAAGTGCATTACTGTCGTTGGGCCGCGGCGTAGGCAGAGGATTTCATTCTTCCCCAGAACGGAAATGTCTTTCATGGTCGATTCGTGCGGCTTGATCTCGTACCCCATGCCCTTGAGCTCCTCGTAGACTTCGTCCTTAGGACGCCAGACGTAGTGCGAAACATCGACACAACCGGGTTCCATGGGGCGGCAATCGCGTGAGAGAGGCCGGCGATAAGGAGGGCGGGATTCGATGTAAACGACCTTGCACATCTTGCAGGCGGCGTCCTTCCGGTCCCAGACCCAGACGCGGGAGAGAGGCACACCATCACCGTCACAGGGATTTCCAACACAGGAAACGCACGAACAAAGGAGATAGTGATTGCGGAAGTCCTGGATGATATAGGGAACGACGAGCTCTTGCCAAGAGGCCGCGGGAGCCTTGCGGCGAGAGATCTCGCACAGCCAGTCTTCAACAAAGCAAAAGCTGTGGAGGGTGCCGGCGAGGAAGGCCAGCAATTCCGTAGGGGAAGAACTGTTATCACGCACCGCCTCGGCGAATTCTGTGAGTCTCTGCCGGTAAACCTCGTCGTCATGGGAAACGACCGGGGCGAAGGGGTCGATCACTTCTTTGGCGACGAGCTTACCGGTTTCCTTGACGCGAGTGAATTGGCAATCGTCCATGGGGGCGCAGTTGCCGCGAACCATGGCGCGCTGGCCGCCGGTCATCTGTTCATCGGAAACGAGGCAAAGATCGAAGGCGCGAAGGTGCTCTAAGGGAATCGAGCCGAGGAGGGAGCCGCCAGCAGGTTGCGATCGTGCCGGAGAACTGGAGGCGGGCGTACCGCTGGTTTTTTTCTCGCGGCAGCAGGGATCGCTGATCGTATCGCACAGGAAGTCATACCAAATGGGCTCGCAGACAACGATGTCGCGGCCGCAGCAATCGACGGCGTAGCCTTCGCCGACGTAGATTCGGTTATGCTCCTTGTCCATGTGACTGCAGGTCGTCTCCAGGCCGCAGACGACGCCCCAGCCTTCACGAAAACGCTGAAGCGCGGACTTTGCGGAGATCCAATCGACGAAAGCCTTCAAGTCGCGGTCTGTCAGCAATTGCCCGCAAAAGAAATTGGGGCGAATCAGGCATTCCAGGCTGCAGCAGTCACCCTGGCAATCCGAGCAGCCACAGCTGCAGCGGTGAGAGGTTTTGTCCGGTTTCCCGACCATTTGCATGGTGCTCATAGCTTTCCTTCCTTCTCCAGGCGTTCGTATTTTTCATCGGAAATGACGGAGATCCAGCTCTCGAACGTGCCGCCCGGAACACCGTCCTTGTTGCCATCAACACGGACGCCGTGGCAGTCGTATAGAAAATCGCACTTGAGGGTGATCCAGAGCGTGTGATCCTCGAGATAGTCGTAGTGCTCGTCGCGATATCCACGCGTTTCGATGTGGTATTCCGCTGCGCAGCCGCTATCGAGGAGATGAGGGGGCTCGCAAAACGGAATGAAGTCGAGGTCTTCGAATTGCTCGCCGAACTGAACAACGAAAGTGGCTTCGTTCACTCCAGTGGGACCCGGATATTCGCTGGGCTCCTGAGGCTGAAGCTTGCGATCGAATTTCACAATCAGGCGGCCTTCGTGTTTCTCAAACCACTTGGGGCTGACGATTCCGCCGTGAGGCCAGTTGATCTGAACGATGTGAGTGAGGCGCTGCGGGCCACGGTGAAGTTCGGGGCGGCCGCGCAGAAGAATCTGGTCGTCGAGAACCGGCTGGCCAGGCTTGGCGCAGATGAGTGCAATGGGAACACAATGGCCCGGCGGGCAGTTTGGTTGAACGCAGCTGCGATAGCCCTCACTGCAGGGATCGCCACAGTCATCGTGGCAGCAAGGCTCGCCGTGGGCGATTTGCGGATGGCCGGGCTGGGCGGCTTGCCCTGGGTGCGCTGTGGCTGGGGCTGCCTGCTGCTGGGGCGGCGCGCCGGCCTGAGCGGTTTGGGCGGGTTGAGGTAGCGTGCCTGGGTCGGGCGGGCATTCGCCACAGTCATTGTCCCAGCGGTATTTGATGAGTTCAGACCTTGCGATCCAGTGCCAGCAGAGCTTCCAGCCTTCCTCATAGCGGCCGCAATCGGTTTTGGCGTTGCTGCAGTCGCCTTCGTTATGGAGGACCGGAACGGGATCGATTTTTGATTCTTCGTAGGAAAGACAGAGAAGAAGGAGCGGGTGAGTTTCCTTGTAGTCTTTCCATGGGATTTCCGGAAGTTTCTGCGCGATACAGGAAGCGCAACACTCGACGACCAGCTCCTGGCCACAGCAATCGAAGGCCAGTCCGGGGGAGACTTCCACGTAGCGATCGCGGCACTCAGCTTGAGGGTGCTGGCGAACGTTGAGGCCGCAAACGATACCCCACCCGTGGAGCACGCGATTGTGAAAGAGGCGGTGCGAGCGATGGTAGGTTTGCTCGTCGGTGAAATCACGGGCGGTTAAATGGCGGCCCATGAAATAGTGCATGCGCTCGCGCATCAGGTCGCCGCAGTCACTTTTTTCTTTGCAACAGTCTTTCTTGGAGGCATCCATTCGAGGTTCTCCTTCACTTCAATCCAAAATCCAGCCGTCAACGCGGGCGTTCGAATAGAGAATCGCGGGCCCTGCCCCGGGAACGCAGGAAAGAACCGTGCCGTAACCGAGCCTGGTCAGAGGCGGAAGGCTCGGAGCGGAGAGATCGGGTTCAGAGGGAAGGCGCCAGGGCGGCAAGCCGCCCACGATGGTGTCCAGGCCGACAGTGGATTGAATGCCGACGCGGAAACTAGCTTGGACAAGACAAAGGTCGTATCGGAGATGAGCGGGCATTTCGGCTTCGATGGCGCGGCGGATCAGACTCTCCTGGTCCGCGGTGCGCACCCATGTGGCCGGCACATAAACGCGGAAGCGATGGGCAAAATGCTGGAAGAAGTCGTCCTGGGGGTCGCCTGTGGAAACGAGGTCGACCTGACCTTCTTGAGCGAGGCCGCCGAGTTGCAGTCGCTTCACGACCGAGTCGCTCCAAAGGGGTTGAGCATGGCCGAGCTTACTGCTGGTTTGCGAGAGCTCCAGGTACTGGCGTTCGCGGAAGCCTTCCAGAAAGGCAGGGAAGGAGGTTTGAGAGAGGGCATCGGGGGAAACGCCGGCGAAATTTTCCAGGTAGACCGCGACGTAAGCGCGCAGAGCCGCGGCCGTCCCGCGAAGCGGTTGGATTTTGGGAGCGGCTTTAAGAAGAAGACGATTCTGCTCGCCGGTCCACGTGCCCTCGAGGGACAAACTCAGCCAGCTGGCCAGGTAGTTCATCGGGACACCTTCGGGGACCGCAGCGGGATCGAACAAGGCGGTGGAATCGTCCACGTGCTGGTCGAATTCGTCCCATTCGGTCTGAAAGACGGCGAGGAAGGAGTCCAGGAAGGCACGCATGGGTTCGTTCGCGGAATAGAGAGGAGGGAGATAGGAGAGATAGGACTCGCGGGGGAAGTGGACGCGCAGTTTCTGAATTACCGGAGTGGCAAAGCCGTCGCCATGAATCTTGATGAGAATGGAAAGAAACTGGCTCGGAGAGGCTTGAATCAGAAATTCATCGACGCGCGATTTCTCCGACTTAAAAGGGTCGGGAGGAGGCTGGATGGGCGCGACGACGGAGTAGGTGGAGATCCAACGAGGATCGCGCACATTCAGTGGAGCAAGATCGGGAGTCTTATAGGCGAAGACCTGGACGTCAATTTGCGTGCCGGGCGGCAGTTGGGGAAGCGTCATTTCAATGCGATGCCAGGGGCAGTTGTAAATGCCGCTGTCGAGAGGCTTGCTCATCCAATAGCCGTCGGTGGAATAAAAAGGAGTTTCGCCTGGGGGAGGTTCGCGAGTAGGCAATGGGGTCGCGGATGCAGTGGAGGGTTGCGGGGGCCAGGGAGCTTTCAGAATGCCCAGGAATTTGCCGGTGCGGCTGTAGCGAGAGACAGCGTTCGGCTTGAGGTCGTCGAAAAGCAGCAGGCAACCGCTGTCGTCGAGGCGGATGCGGGACCAACGGGAATCGGTGTTGCCCGAGGAAAAGAGTATCGAGAGAGATTCCCGCCCGAAGGAATGTTTGGAGACAGTCTGATAATTGCGCTCGAGAATGAAGACGCAGTTAGTGTCACCCACTATATCCACCGGATCCCACGCGTTAGAGTCCGTTGCAGGAACAAAGTTGCCGGCTGAATCGCGCGGGCCCCAGCGATGACGGAGTCTGCCGTCCAGGGTATAAACGCGGATTTCGCGCTTTCCACGATCGATGTCATAGCCAAGGCGAGCGAACAAGTAACGTGGCGAAGGGATCGCTTTAGGGGAGGGAGGCGGTGGAATTACGCGGGTTTTACGCAGGGAAATCCCGACGCTTTTGTCGATGTCAACGTTCGCCGATGCGAAAGCGCGCCAATCGTAGCCACCGCCGAGCAACCACGATTTTTGAACGTCCGTGGGCATAAGTTCCTAGCGATCCTTGGCTGGCGTAACCACAATCAAGTGTTCGCCGCCATAAAGCTGCTCACCTGGATTCAGTTGGATTTGGTCGAGGCCTTCACGAAGGCGGCCATCGACGTAAAGATTCAGAACGCGAACGCTCTCGATGCCGGGATCGGCTTCCAAAACAATTTTGAAGATTGTTGTCGGGTGGAGATCGGCTCCGAAAATCCAAGTTTTGGGATCAAGCAGCTTGCCGAGGGCCTTCTTGACGTTGCGGACAATCGAATCAAAGGAGGCGTTGGGGGCGGCTTCGACAAACGCTTCCACGCGAATCTCTTTGTATTCCGGACCTTTGACATACACTTCGGTGGTGATGAGGCGACGGGGCTCCAGGCGGGAACAGACAGAAGCGATGAGATCACTCGAAAGAAGAGGAGGCGTGCCACCGGTATCCGGCACGATGACGACGGTGACCGCACCGGGCACAGAAACGCCCGGGAAATCCGGATGAGCGTTTGCGATTGCCGTGGCGTTTGTGACGCCGCCCGCTTCCTTGGCAAACGCGATGAAGTCTTCCGGAGTGACCGCGCGGTCGCGGCGTTTCAAGCGGCTGGGAGCCATGGCTTGCAGGTCTTCAAGGGATTGCTCGTCCGCGCCGCCGACCGCGGGGCGCTCGTTGGTGACTTTGTCGACGCCGGAAAGAACGGAAAGCATGCTGGTGATGCTGCCGGCGCCGGCATTGTTGGCGCGAGCGCCGCCGCCGTAGCGAAAGGAATCCGCAATAATGAGCGCGCCCGCTTCGGGAATCCGTCCATGGTCACCATTGCCAAAGAGAATGGAACCTTCGGTAGCGTTCAGCGTCAACCAGGCGTCCCGTGGGCCGGCGCTAAGAAAATCGTCGACTTGCCGCCAAGGTTCCGTTTTATTGTTCTGCTCGGTGATGATGGAAAGTGAAGCGGGCTGCACGGGCGCGAAGGGAAGTTGGAAGGTTTCGCCGGACTGGCCGTCGCTTTCGCCGAGAATGGCGGCGCGCACGGTAACGAGATTTTCCGCCAGCACGGTGTTAGGCCGAATGAAATCGATCTCCGGGCCAACGCCACCCGGATAGCTGCCGCTATCAATGCGCGCGCGGATCCAATAGCGCGGATTGGCGCCAAGACGCGATTCCAAAGAAAGGGTGATGTCTTGCGGTCCTTCGACGCGAATATAACCCTCGCGAAGGAATCCGCCGGTTTCGTCCTCGAAGAGGTTCAATCGTTCCCAATCGGCGCCGTCTCGCGGGCGGTACTCCCACACGATGGTGACGGGCGACTGGACCGGAGGGGCGTTGGTGCGCTGCGGTTGAGGCGGCAACAGGCTTACGGGAAGAAAAACGCGGAAGGTCATCTCTTCCGGAAACGGCGCGAGTCCTTCGACCTTGTCGAATCCGAAATAGAGGGCGCTGCCGAGTCCCGCGAACCAGCCGAAGGGGCGGAATTTCGTGTCCGGCTTGTCGTTCGCGGGGGTAACGTTTACAAGGTTGCCGTTGTTGAGCACGCCGACAATGGCGAGGGGCGCTTGAATGAGATCCAGGGCGCGAGTGGTCTCAAAGATGACGGGCAGCCCACCGTCCGAGAGTTGCGCGGAGACTTGCGCGCGCTCCGGCACGGGATCGGCAATCTGATTGGCTTTGGTGAAGAACGTGAGGTGGGCGGTGGCCGGGTTTGCCGGGGCAAGCTCCATGCCCAGCAGTTGAAGGAATTTAATATAGTTCTTGAGCGGGATGCGGTTCATGCGGGCGAGCATCATTTCGGAGAGCCAGGAGAACAGCTGAAGCACAGTGATGCCCGGATCGCTGTCGTTGAAATTGGTCCATTGCTTGTTGTAGCGGTGGATACGCAGGCGAAGATCGCGGAAGATGTCCTCCACGGTGCGATCGTCGAGAATAGGTTCCAGTTTAGAAAGCGGCATCCCGGACTCCTAGAGCTGAGTTCCTTCAGTCAAAAAAAATGGGTAGACGAGATTGAAAATGGCGTTGTTGGCGCGAATGCGGTAGTCGATGGCGATGTTGATCTGGTTCTTGCGCTCGTCGGGTGAGTCCACGCGGACGTCGAGCACGTCAATGCGAGGCTCCCAGCGGTTCAGCGCGGTGCGAACTTTTTGCGCCACCATACCGCGTAGAGCCGCGGTATTCGCTTCGCCGACAAGCTCGTAAATATCGCAGCCGAATTCCGGGCGCATCTGCCGCTCACCGGGACTCGTGCCCAGGATGATCTCGATGCCTTCGCTGACGGCTTCCTGTCCGGAAACGAAGAAAAAGCTGCCGGTGGCATCCGGTTTGAGAGGGAAGGGCCAGCCGGTACCGAGAAATTGTGGATCTTGTTCAGCCACCGATGAGCACCGTTCCTACTGCCACCACCGTGCCGACGGGCGCGTCCACCGGATCGTTGCAGGTGAGCGCGGTGTCGCCGGAGCGAGCGGCTGGCTTGTTGTTGATCAAGACCGTTGCACTACCCTTGATGATGGAGCCGCGATTGGACGGAGGAATGACGAAGGTGCCGCCAATGGGGACGTGCGGAGGCGTATTGGTGGCGGTGCTGCCAACGGTCGCGGCGGGCATGTTCATGATGTTGACGTTGCTGCTGAGGCTGCCGTCGATGATGCCGCTGAAAGGATGGGGTGTGGGGACGGGCGGACTGGTGCCCGGCGGCTGGATGAGATGGATGTCCATCGCGGTAATCTTGTCGCCTTGTTTTGCGGCCGGTTGTCCCATGTCAATTCCTCAGTTGATGTTGACGACGCTGCCCTTGATGGTCATTTGACCGCCGGCTTGCAGGGTCATGTCGCCGGAGGTCTTGATTTCCGCAGTGCTCGCGTCAATCTGAACTTTGCCGGAGGAGGCTTTTATTTCGACGCTGCCGGAGTTGCAGACGATCTGCACTTTGTCGCCGGCGGTATCGATGACGAGTTTGAGTTTTGCATCCTTGTCGATGAGTTCAATTCGCTCGGCACCGTTGGTATCGTCAAATTTGAAGACATGGCCCGAGCGTGAACGAATAAAGCGCCAATTGTTTTTTTCTTTGTTGCCGTCGTCGGCGGGCGGAGTGTCGGTCTTGCTCCAAAGGGCTCCGAGCACGTAGGGGCGGCGCGGATCGCCCATTTCAAAAGCAACCAGAAGTTCGTCGTCGACTTCGGGACGGAAGAAGAGGCCGCGATTCTTGCCGGCCATGGGGGAGCAAATCTTGGCCCAGGTGCTCAGCTGATCCTCAAAATAAGGAAAGCGGACGCGCACGCGGCCGAGCCCGTCCGGGTCTCTGAGGTCGGTGACCACGCCGATCAAAATGCCGTTTTCCCGCTGTACGTGTTGCATCTAGAGTTCCTCTCGCCGGCATTCGAACTGAGTGGCGTAGCCGCTGTCGCCAATCGTGTGAGTGGTGGCTACGACGAAGTAGCGACCACTGAAGCGATCGCCAAGGCCGTCGATTTCGATGGCTACGCCGGCACGAATGTCTGGAAGGCCGACGATGGATCCGGTACCCTTGACCATTTCTTTTGCGATGCCTTCGAGGATCTGTTTAGCGAGCAATTCGGCTTCGGCCTGACTTTCGACGGGTTTAGTGGCGACGATCTCGGCCTTGTCTTTGAATGATTGATCAATCTTTGACTGGCCGCCCTTGGCGCCAACGCCTTTTGTGACGATCTGGTCGCGTGTGGCGGTGTAGCTGATGGGCTTCTTCTGGGCCGCGTCCCAGCCGCGCACGGTGACTTTTCCGACCTGGTTAACGGTAGTGAGTTCTGGCTGGAACTCGTTGAGAGATTTTCCGTAAGTGAGGCGGTAGGTGAGGCGGCGAACGTCGGTGGAGCGCTTGAAATTGAGGGTGCTCTGGCCGTCTTTTTCTTCTATGAAGAGGTCGTAACCGATACGGCGGGCGCGGCCCATAAGGAAAATGATGTCGTACTGATTGTCCTGGATCAGATACTTCAGCTTTTGTTCGCCGGAGTCCTCGCCGCTGACCTGAATTCCCAGGCGAGAGCCAATCTGCCGGGCGATTTGCGTGTCCGTGAGATCCTCGTAGACATGCGATTCCTGTTTAGTGCGCAACTTGTAAAGAGTATTGAGGGCGCTGATGGTGAGCGTCGAGGCGCCGGAATTGGGGAAGGAAGGACGTAGGGAAGTGATCTGCCCTTTCAACATGGGCCGCAGACCGCTGCTGCCGTAATAACCCATCTTTAACCCAAGTTCTTTGCCAGGATCAAAGAGATCGGAATCGCTGAATTTGAAGGCGCGCTTCTCGGCGTCCCAGTTGTTGATGGTGATGTCGACAGTGTCGAACTCCTGAATGTTGTCCTTATAAGAGACGGAAAGGATGTCCTTGATGACGTCCTGGCCGACGGGACGGCCCTGCAGCTTCACTTCGAAAGCCGGAACGTAAAAATCCTGACCGGAGTAGATCGGGATAGCTTGAGTGGAGGCCATCAGGGGGTACCTCCGGTGGAGGATGTGGTGGGAATGCTCGGAATGACGATTTCAACGCCGGGTTGCAGGCGACGGGGATCGGGGATGAGCTCGAGGTTACGCGGATCCCCAAAGATGCGGCGCCACTCTGTGGAATAGCCGTATTCCTGATAGGCGATGAGGGCTAGAGTGTCGCCGCGCTTGAGGAGGCGCTTCTTGCTGTGATCGGCGGATTGCAAATTGAGGCGTTGCAATTGTTCTTCGAGTGTCTGGTATTCCTTGAAGTTGACGGTCAAGGTGGCGCGCAAGGGAATCCCGACGGGATTGAAGAGCGTGAATTTCTGCTGAATGTTGTCGACGATGGCGCGGAAAGACAGTCCTTGCCCCCAAGAAAAGCGTAGACGCGGTGGCGCATGGGTTTTAGCTTGAATCTTGACGAGCTGAAAGACGGGCTCCGTCAAGGTACGAACATCGGTGACTTGGTCCTCACCCATACCCTTTTGTGTGGTGTCGAAGAAAAGTTCCATGGAGAGGGTCTGGGTCTGGCCGCGGACAAACTGCAAAACCGGAGCATCGATACCGGGAATGGCGATTTCCGCGATTTGCGCGCCCTTGGTGAGGGTGTACTCGGAGGGATTGAACTGAACATTGATGATCGGAGGCAGATTAGGGCCTCGATCGTTCGCGTCAATCTCGATTGTGGCTTTGGCTAAGGGCATAGTTCCGCCTGTCCGATTCGCTCGCTAAGCTTCAAGAGGTGCGCCGGCCTGCCTGCGCAATTCGGTGCCTCGCGTTCTGCGTTCTGCGTCGCGGGCCTTCTCGCCGAGCCGCTTGAGAACCATCTGTACGATCGCTTCCCTCTGCTTCTCCGAGAGCATGGAGTCACCGTCGATCACGGTCACTTCGCTGGTCAGCTCTTCAATGTGCAGCGGCATAGGTCGCTCACTTTCTCCGGTCGAGGCCTTGATGGGCAAACTCGACGGACTCGACGGCAATATTGTTTTGTCCGGCGCTCAAGTCGGGGCCTTGCCACTTAACGGGGAAGGCCTGGGAAACCTGAAATTCAAGAAGCTGATCCGAGCCAGAAGGATCGAGAACGAGAATAGTGGCGTTGCGAAACTTCATTTTTCCGATGGTGATGTCGTGATACCAGTCCCAGAGAACCTTGTTGACGATGCCGCGCTTGAGGACGAGGTTGAACTGTTTCGAGCGGGTGGCGAATTTCCAGGTGTGATTGTTCAAGCCGCCTTCGGGGCGATCGAGAACTTCCGTCTCCATCTGCAGGCCGCCGCAGTCGCTGAAACCTCCCGGGGGGAGATCGTCGAAGGTGATGGTGAAACGAAAAGAGAAGAAGGGATCGTTTCTATTGCCGGTGTTAGGCATTGCGTTCTCTCTCCTCGCGAACCTGGACGCCGTCTCTGGTCAGGCCGATGGTGACGACGACAAATTCGGCGGGATAGGGAGGTTGCACGCCGAGTTCGCAGATGACGCGGCCGAGGTCGGTCTCCGAAGGTGGATTGGTGGTGGCGTCGCAATGGACGTAGTAAGCGTCCTCCGAGGTAGCGCCCTCGAACATGCCGAGAGTGAAGAGCATCTCCAGAAAATTGCGGACGAGGCGGTCGATCTCCGTCCAGAGATGGGGATTGTTGGGTTCGAAGACCAGCCAGTTGAGGGATTGCTCGAGAGCTTTCTCAATGGTGGAGAGCAAGCGGCGAACATTCACGTATCGGAACAAAAGATCTTCTCCCAAAGGGTGCGGGCGCCCATCAGACGAATGCCGCGGCCGGGTATGGTGCGGATGACGTTGACGTTTTCATCGTTGAGCAGACCGTGCTGGGTGTCGTCAACGGGAAAGCGGACATCCGTCACGGCCCCAAGCGCTTCGTTCATCGGAGGTTTCTGAACGCCTTTGCGCAGATCGCTGCGAGAGAAAATGCCTGCCATGTGTCCGCTAGGCGGAACGGCGCGGAGTAATCCAGTGAGACGGAGTGGATCGTCGACGTAAAGCCAGGGATGGTAAACGGCCGCGAAGCTGGAGCTGGGGAGCGATCTGCGCCAGAGAATAGCGAAGTCGGGATTGTCGCGCTCTGTGCTGCCATCCAAAATAGCGAAACGGTAGCGCAGGGATTGGGCGTGAGCGGCAAGAGCGATCTGCAAATCCTGGATTTGGCCGGAGGAGAAGTCCGGAGGAAACTCCGTATCGGTGGGAAGAGATAATGGTGGAGGTGGCGTAAGGCTTGGCTGCACGCAGCAGCTCGCCGGCGGCTTTTTAAAACGAGGAAGGACATGCAGTTTGGGCATCAGGTCAGGGGCCGCGACAATCCCGATTTCCGGAATCTTGACGAACGAGTCGAAGGCGTCGAGAAAATGTTGAGGCGTGAGCGAGGCGAGCCCATCGGTTCCGGCAGTCAAGTAACCGGGTTGCGGGAGAGTCGTCGGCAAGTCGAAGGGAAGGGGCACGACCAAGGGAGGAACGGAAGCGCTGGTATCGATGTCGTTCTGGGCGATGCCGTAAAGGTTCTCCACGGTGGAAGTGACTGTAGGGAGGAAAGGGGGCCGAAGAAATTGCTCGGTGCCGTCGGGGAAGCGGATCAGGATAGCGACAATTTCCGAGCCAGAGATAAATGGCTCGACGTATATCGCGTTGCCCCAGGACCCGGCAGAACCAGCGGAAATCCTGACGCTGCCAAAGTGGCCGGAAGCGACGCTTGACTTAGCGGGATCGGCGACGCGGGAGATCCAGGCGGTGCGGCCGCCGTTCGCGAAAAAACCGTAAACGGAGTAGGCGAGATAACCGGAAGGAATGAAATCTCCAAAGGTTGAAACGAACTGATTCCAAGTCTCGACCTTGACCGGTTCGAAGAGCGGACCGCGCATGGTGATGCCCGCGAACCCAGTGATATCCGCGCGCGGGAGTCCGATCGCGAGGGGACTCACGTCCTTGCGTTCGAAATAGACTCCCGGAGTGTGGTAAAGGGGCAAGGGAAACTACTCCAGTTCGAGGCCCTCGACGGCGATGTCCATCTCTTCGATGGCGACCTCGTTGTTTTTGGCGTTGAAAGCGGGGCCAGCCCACTTCATTGGCCAGCCTTCAAAGAATCTCCAGACGAGCGCCGGCTTTCGGGCTTCATCCATGAGAGTGATGGTGCCGGGGAGTCGCTGAGTCTTGCCATCCATCACCTTCCTGCGCCACTCCCAGAGATCCTTGCTGTTGGTGTAGCCGCGCTTGAAGGTGAGGTTGGTGTACTTGCGCTTTCCGGGTAGCTTCCGGACGGTGATGTCTTCGTCACCGTTCCGGTATTCGACGACATCCGTCTCTGTGCTCAAGCCGCCGACTTCAGAGAAGCCGGCCTTCATGCCTTGAATGTCGACAATAAAATTGAAAGAAAGGAACGGATCGTTTCTGCTCGAAGTACCAGCCATTTCAATTTCTCCTTATGCCTGTTCGGCCTCGAGAGTTTTTTGCGAGATACGGAAAATAACGAATTCAGCGGGCTTGACCGGCGCTACACCGATCAGGCAAATCAAACGGCCGTTGTCAATGTCGTCCTGACTCATGGTGGTGCGGTCACACTTGACGAAGAAGGCTTCGTCGGCTGTGGTGCCCATGAGAGCGCCGTTGCGCCAAACGGTACGGAGGAAAGCAGAAATGGAGAGGCGGATGGCCGCCCAAGTCTGGTCGGAGTTCGGTTCAAAGACGGCCCACTGGGTACCGCGATCAATGGACTGTTCGATAAAGATAAACAAACGGCGGACATTAACGTATTTCCACATAGAGTCGGAGGACATGGTGCGAGCGCCAAAAACGCGGATGTCGCGCCCATCCGTGCGGAAGTCGCGGATGACGTTGACGCCTTTGGGATTGAGGATGTCCTGTTCACGCTTGCCAAGGGTGAATTCCAGTGGCTTCTTGTTGTTGTTCAAGTTGCGCGTCAGGATCCCGCGCAAGACTTCGTTAGCCGGGGCTTTGTGCACACCACGGTCGATGTCCACGCGCGCATAGATTCCGGTGACGTGGCCAGCAGAGGGAATCAGCCGGTGGCCTTCGGCGGTGTGCGGGGCGAGCACGCGAACCCAGGGGTAGTAGAATCCGCCATAGGTTGAATCAAGAGGCGGTTGAAGAGGTGGGAAGTTGGAAATATTTCCATCGGAGCTGGACACCGCGAAACGGTCCTTCAACTCTTCGCACTTGAGGATGACCGATTCACGAAGGTTGGGGACGACAACTTCGTCTGGTGCGGCAAGCAAAGAGATTTCCCGAATTGTGCAGAGTCCCGCGAGGCCGCGACGTTTCTCCGGATCCGTTTGAGTCGCGTCAAGAAATTCATTGAGAGTCGCGGGAGTGCTGACACCTCCCTGCAACTGAACACCGGGGAAGGGCGCCGGATTCGGGGGGGCGGTGCAGGTTGCGACGGAGATAAGTTGCGAGCCTGCGTTGATGACGGTTATCGCAAAATTGGAGTCCGTGGAAACGGAGGAAAGGTTATCGAAATCTTCGAAGGCATCCGGTGAGTAGCTTTTTGGATTGCCCAGGTTGTTGGGATCAGTGGGGTCGACCGCATCATTGGGCTTGCCGTCACGATAATAGAGCACCTGAATCCGAAACCATGTGGGATTAGCGAACGCTAAGCTCGC
>JBGQDD010000011.1:0-18201 GCA_041495665.1 Candidatus Acidiferrum sp. | reverse complement strand
CTCCACCAGCACCGCCGGGCCTTCATGGCTCAAGAGTTGCGTCACGCGCGCGACGGGTGCGTCGCGCGGCACCGTGGGCAGTGGCTTGCCCATCACTTCGCGGATTACCAGCTTGCGCAAATCTTTCCCTTGCAGCGCGAGATTCAGGATTTGGTCCTCGTAGATCGTGCCGATGGGAGTGTTTTCCTCGAAGACCGGAATCTGCGAGATGTCCTGCTCCTGCATGGTCTTCAGGGCATGAAAGACGGTCTGGTGAGGACGAGCGATGATCAGTTCACGAACTTTGCCGAGCGCGTGTTTGGCGTTCACGACTTCGGCTGCAGTGATCGCGGTAGCGGCGTCGACGTAGCCGCGCTCGTGCATCCACAAGTCGTTATAAACCTTGCTGAGGTAGCGTGTGCCGGTGTCCGGCAGCAACGCGACCACGAAATCATTCGGTCCCAGATCCTTGGCAAGGCGCAGCGTTCCGGAGATGCAGCCGCCGCCGGAACCGCCGGTGAAAAGGCCCTCCATTTTTGCCAGGCGGCGCGCCAAGACGAAACATTCCTCGTCGTTCACCTGAATGATGTCGTCGAGGATCTTCAGATTCATCGTGGTGGGGAAAAAATCTTCGCCGATGCCTTCGACGACATACGTTTTCGCCTTGATGGTTTGCCCAGTCTTGACGAAATCGTAGTAGAGCGAGCCATACGGATCGACGCCGATGATTTTGACGTTGGGATTTTGTTCCTTCAGGTACTTCCCCACGCCGCTGATGGTGCCGCCGGTGCCTATGCCGCAGACGAAGTGCGTGATCTTGCCTTCGCTGTCTTCCCAAATCTCGGGACCCGTGGTGCGGTAGTGCGCTTCGGGATTGCTGGGATTGTCGTACTGATTCGGGTAGTAAGAATTGGGAATCTCGCGAGCGAGTTTTTTCGCCACTGAATAGTAGCTGCGGGGATCATCCGGCTCGACGGCCGTGGGACATACGATGACTTCAGCACCCAGAGCTTTCAGGAGATCGACTTTTTCCTTGGATTGCTTGTCCGTGGTCGTGAAGACGCACTTGTAACCGCGAACCGCCGCGACGAGTGCCAGACCCATGCCGGTATTGCCGGAAGTGCCTTCGATGATCGTGCCGCCGGGCTTGAGCAGACCTTTTTTCTCGGCTTCGTCGATCATGCTGATGCCGATGCGATCTTTTACGGAGCCACCCGGATTGGTGAATTCCGCTTTGACGTAGATTTGCGGCTTCAGGCCCTTATTGATGCGGTTCAGGCGCACCAGAGGCGTGTGACCAACCGCTTCCAGGATGTTATTGCACTTCATTAGTCGTCTCGGTTTCTCCGCCGAACTGATTTCAGTTTAGCATCTTCCCAAGGAGTTCCCCTACTTAGCAGGGCGAACCATTTTCTTACGCCCAAACAAGCTGAGAGTAGATTATTCTTTCTATGATTTCGAAGAAGGAGAGACCAAGATGACGCGTCAGAATATTTCGAGCGGCGCGCCGTGGGAGCCGATCGTGGGCTACTCGCGCGCGGTAAGAATCGGCAACGTCATTACCGTATCGGGAACGACGGCGACGGGGCCGGATGGAAAGATCGTGAGCGTGGGCGATTTGCGCGCGCAAACGGTGCAAACCATCAAGAACATCGAGGCGGCGCTCGTCAAGGCTGGCGCGAGTTTGAAGGATGTCGTGCGGACGCGCATCTTCGTGACCAACATCGCGGAATGGGAGAAAGTGGGGCGAGCGCACGGAGAGTTTTTCGGAGAGATCCGGCCGGCGACGAGCATGGTGGAAGTGAGCAAGCTGATTGCGCCGGAAATGCTGGTGGAGATTGAGGCGGACGCGGTGGTGGAATGAAGTAAGTGAGGTTAATGAGGTAAAGGAAGTAAAGGAGGCGGAGTAGCAGCGGCCTCGGCATTTTAGAAAGTTAGCAATCGACCGGAGAATTTTCATGGCGTCAGAGTTATACGATTCGTTTATCGCGGACTATTACGATGAGTCGCCGATCGTTAAGGGGCGGCTGCAGGACGTGGCGTTTTATCGCGACGCAACGCGCGAATTCGGCGATCCCGTTCTGGAGCTGGGTTGCGGCACGGGGCGCATCACCATGGCGCTGGCGGAGGCAGGAAAGCGGATTACCGGGCTCGATCTTTCCGAGCGCATGCTGGAGCGCGCGGTGAAAAAACGCGCGGCACTCCATGTGGAAGCGCGCGAGCGCGTCCACCTGGTGCAGGGCGACATGGCGCGGTTCGATCTCGGCGAAACATTCCGGCTGGTCATCATTCCCTTCCGGCCATTTCAGCACCTGCTGGAAGTGCGGCAGCAGGTGGACTGCCTGGATTGCGTTCGGAAACATCTCGCGCCGGGCGGACGGCTGATTCTGGATGTGTTCCAGACGGATGCCGAACGGATGCACGATCCCGTACACATGCGAGAGCTGCTGGTGACCGAATACAATACCGCCGACGGCCGGCGGGTAAAGATCAGCGAGCGAGTAGCCGCATTCCATCGCGCGGAGCAGCGGAATGACGTGGAGATGATTTTTTCCATCGCGCACCGGGACGGGCGTCAGGAGCGGCTGGTGTTCGCGTGGCCGCTGCGATATTTCTTCCGCTACGAGGTCGAACACCTTCTGGCGAGGTGCGGGTTCCGGGTTGCGGCAGAGTATGGAGACTTTGACCGGACGCCGATCCGGGACGAATCACCCGAGATGATCTTTGTGGCGGAAGGGCAGTAGGGAAGAATAGATGTGGCTTTCCGCGCTATTTGGGAGAATTTTCCGCGCTATTTGGGAGAAACTGGCGTTCTATGTCAGTACAGCTTTCGCCGCAGCTTCGCCCTTGGCGGGGTGTTCGATGCCATAAATCACATCCAGTTTCCTCTGAAGGAGCGCCGGGTCGGCTTCCTTCCGTTCGATGGGGGGGAGCCCGAAGGTACGCTCGCGGATGCGGTTGATGTCATCGAGCGTCACGCCACGGCCCTTGCTGAGTTTTTGGGCCGCCTCAAGGGTTGCCCTGTTTCCTCTGGCGATAACATCCTCAACCTTCAGCCGCTCGACTTTCACTTTTTCTTTAGCGATGTCGAGTTGCCGATTTCGCGCCAGGAGCCAGCCGAGGTCCAGGAGCTTTTTGCGAAAGTGCTCGGGATCGCCGGAGCCTTTGGGGCTGCTGAAAACAACATCCGCGATCGCGTTCTTCACGGACTCGTCCAGCTTTTCGAATCCGTGCGCACCCAACCGCGCGGCAATCTCCAGCGAAGAGGCGCGTTCTGATTCTATTTCGCGAAGCTTCTGGTTTACCTGCACGTCGTACCAGCGGTGCAGTGTTCGCATCGGAATGCGCCGTTTTGGATAGAGCTGGCGTTGGCTCGGGGAAAGTTTATCCCATTCCCACTGGGCCGACTCTTCCTCGATGCGCTCCCACGGCGTCCACTTGGCGCGAAGCACGATGATTCGTTCCCGCCATTCTGGCGGCAGCTTGTCGATGGCGAAGGGCCGATGCGTTTTGCGCCGCTCTCCTGTTTTTGGCATGACTCTAATCCACCTCGACGGCTGGACAGCTGCCGATTTTCTCGATGATGTCGCGTCCCGCAGGCGTGATCTGAATCTGCCGGATCGGCGAGCCTCCGGTCACTCTATTCCGCTCGTCCATAAACTTCACCAGCCCGCGCTCCTTCAGGTCGTGCAAAAGAGCCCGGACGAGGCCTAAGTACACATCGAACTGCAACCTTTCGAGCACGGCGGTAGCTGTGATGTCGTCCAACCGGCCCCACTGCGCTTCGTGGTTTTGATAAATGAGATTTAATATCGCACCGCGGAGCCGTCGCCTGATGCATGTGGCTGTGATCGTCATTTCGCGTGCACCTCCCTTTCGCTATCCGGCGGCGCTCAGTTCAGCCACGAGGCGCGCGCTCGTAGCTGAGGACCGCGCGCCAACGTTTCAGAGACCGGAGGCACGGCCCTCTTCTCATCCAAGGAACTAGAAATGCGCCCCACTCGAAAGCGGTGGACGATGAGAGTCACAGCCCTATCGAACAAACCTCGCAACGCCTTGAGATAGAGGAGGACCGCCCAAAACAAAAAGAGAAGCACGCCTCCGAGAATCATGACGATGAACTCGAACGGGGCAAAAACCATCCACAGAAGGCGTTCGGCGAGCCCGACCTCCCTTTCGCAAATGTGCTCGCTCACAGCATTCCCTCGTTCCGCGCTTGCGCAAAAAACTTAATAATCTCGACTCCGCCCTTCCGGCTAAGAAACTCCTTGAAGCTGCTCGCGTCGATCGCATTGATCGTAACGTGAATATCGCCGCCGCTCCCCCCGCCAGAATTCATGCTGGCGAGCTTGCCTGGCCCGATCCGGCTCACCGCTTCAGGCCGCATCACGAACTCGCCTTCGTGAAGAATCGCCGGGACCGCGCCGCCGCCCGAGAAGTGCATGGCATGCGCCGCAAACCACGCAGGCGGCGCCGCGCCGAAGCCGGGCCCGACAAGGCCGCCAACGCGAAACTCCGGTGGCCCGAACGTAAGCGCCGCCCGCCGGTTGCGTTCCGCTTGCGTCCGATCGATCTCTTTCTCCGCTTTGTCGATCCACTGATCGACGTGTCCCACGCGCGAGCGCGCAATATCTTTCACGCCCGCTTGCTTCAGCGCATCCACTCCCTGCTGCCGCAGCGCTTCCAGCGCGGTGCGTGAGCTCGTCCAGTCCGACTGGAACAGGTTGTACGAATCCTCGACGGCCTGCGACTTCGCTTTGATGTCCGCCTCGATCGCCAGCCGCGCCTTCTTCGTGCTTTTGCCAGCGATGCCCATGATGAGCCCAATGATTCCGCCGATGATCGCGCCGATCGGCCCGCCATATAGAAAACCCATCAGCGCGCCTCCCGCCGCGCCTCCCAGCGCGCCCAGAACGCCGCCGCGCCGGAAGCTCATGGCCAATAGCCCCAACCCCGCCATACCCGCCAGTCCGCCGCCACCAGCGATGCCCGGCAGGCCGCCGCCAAACAGCGAGCCCGCGGGGCCAGCTCCAGCGGGAAGAATGCCACCCGCTGTGAAGCCTCCCCCTGCTGATATCCCCATTGGGCTGGAAGAACTGGACTCTCCCCCGCCCGCGAGCGCGCCTTCGCCGCTGCCCCTCCCGCCAAATAAGTTCGTGATCACTCCTGGGATGCCGCTGACTCCGCTCTGTCCTCCGCCCCCACCTCCGCCTCCGCCGCCAAAAATTCCGCCCAGTCCCAGCGACCCGAAAATCGCGCCAAGGATTCCGCCGCCCGATCCCATCTGCTGCTGCGAAGCCGCGCGCATCTGCCTCATCCCAACAATCCACGATGCGACCATTTCGAAGAGCATGTGTTTGAAACGCTGAAGAAAGAACTGCCCGATACCTCCGGTGGTGATCTCGTTGTACAAACCCTCAAGCTGATTCGCCATGCTCTCGACGCGATCGTGCCACTCCTTCTGTATGATCGCCGAAACTTCGCGCTCGCCCTGCACGCGAAAAGTATTGTCCTTCGCTTCCATGTCTCGGATTTTTTTGATGCGCGCTTCGACGTCGGCCACGAGCTGCGCGTCCGCCCTCCGCCACGATGGAAGCATCGCGATCGCTGCTTCGATCTCGATCTGGGTCTCGTCTTCCGCACGCTGGCGCGCCAGGTCGAGCAGCTTATTATTCATGTCACTGCTCGCGGCTTCGCGTTGCGCGGTGAGCTGGCCGTCAGAAATGCCAAATATGCGCCTCTCGTCTTCAGCGATCGCTAATTCTTTCGCATGGGTCTCAATCGCAATGCGGTCCACGCCATCCACTCTCGCGGCTTGCGCCTGAAGCACTGCCTGCATTCCTTTACCTGCTTCGTCGCGGATAAGGTTCAGCCGAAGGGCCGTATATTTCGCATCGATCTCGGTTTTTTGTTTCTGAAATTCCTCCTCCAACTGCACGCCTTGGAGCCCCAATTGCTCCAGGGCATCATGCGTCTTCTTTACATCCTGCATTTGTTGCGCGTTCAGAAGAACGATGCCAGAGAGTTCCGCGTTCCCAGCCTGCGCATGGAGGTCACGCAGTTGATTCGTCAGGTTTCTTTCGAGTTCTCTCCGCGCGGTGGCGGCTTTTGCATGTTCGAGAGTGATCTCGGCCTGGCCGATCACCTCCAACTTCGTCCTCAGCAGCACTTCTCGCTGGATCACCTGCGTATTCAAGACTTCGGCTTCATTCGATTGCGCGATGCCCTTCAACCCTTCGAGGCGCGTTTGATTCTGAAGCTTGAGGATCGTCACGGGATCGGTGCGTTTTGCTCTATCGGCGAGCTGATCCAATTGGTCCTGAAGGCCGGGAAGATCTTTCTCCAGCCGCTCCAGTTGATCGGAGGAATATCTAAACTCCGCCCCAAGTCTTCGGACGGGCACGAGGAGCCCAGGCAACAAATCCCCCGTGCGACCCGTTGCCTGTCTCAACTCTTCAATCCGTTTCGTTGTCTCGAGTACTCTTGCCGCCATCTCCGTAAAAGTCTGGGGCCCCTGCATGGCACGCGATGTTTTTGTGACCGCCTCCTCAAAGACTTTCATGTCCTGCCCGGCGCTCGATATTTTGGAGGTGAATTCCCCGATGCGCGACGCGACATCCACCAGGAACGCTGCGAACGCCACTGCCGCCGAAATACTGAACGCGGCGTTAAGAGCGGGGCCAATCATGCTGCTGTGCGCCAAGACCTTTGCGAGGGCTCGCGGTAGGTGTACGCCCGTGGTCTCGGCGAACAGCATCGCGCTCTCTCGCGCCTTCTCGGTACTCTTCGACATTTCGGTGAACATCACGTTGCCGCGTTGCCCGACTTTCTGGAGCGCAGGGTCGATTCCGCTGGCAGTCGCCTTCAGATTGTTCAGCGACGCGACTGCGCCCTTCTCGTCCATCGAGATCACGATTTGTGCAACAGTCGCCATTTATTTTTTCGCCACGCCCGCCGCTTCAATCGCTTTCTCGATTTGCGCCTGGAAGATTCCCGGCAGTTCGCTTTCGAGCTGCTTCTCGGAACGCGCGAACATCCCAAACGCCGACGTGCCACGCTTCGCGATCTTCCGCGCCACCGCGAACGCGATCGAAAGCGCCTGCTTCTCGTTAGTGACCGAGAATTTCTTTTTCACCCACAGCAGCAGCGCGCTCGGCGGCGGAAAGTGCGGCCCCGTTCCCGCTTCCACGTAGCCCGCATATTGATCGCCCGGCGCGCCCGCCAAAATCGTCACCCCCGAAATGTCAACTTGCTGCGTAACCTGAAACGTGATGCTATTCGCCAGGTTCCCTGTCGAAACGGCCGGGCCGCGGCCGAGGTAGGGGGAGTAGATTGTTTCCTTCACCAGCTTTTCTCCCCGCGCGCCGCTAGCGATGAGCCCATTCTGCGCGCCCGCCCTCACCGCGCTCTTGATCTCCGCTATCGCGGTATCCAGTCCCTTGATGGTGATTTTCATTGCCACGCGCCCATCACCGATTCGCAGCCGCCTCTACTGTGAAACAGTCCTGACATTGTGTTTGCCCTTCGTTTTCCAGGCGAACTCCGCACCTCTTGCAGGGCGGATGCAGCACGTCGAATTGTCTCCGTGCGGCTGCGAGCGCTGCGAGACCGTGCATCTCGCTCACGTCCATTTCCGCTGCTGAAAATTTGACCCCGAGCTGCATCACCGATTCCAGTTCGAGCAGATAGTAGACGCGCGCGAAATAGCCATCGGCCAGAGTTCTCTTCGGTACCATTCCTGCGAGCATTTGCTCGGCATTCTCAGCGTACTGGGCCATCCGCTCCGCTCTCCGGCGCTCGGGCTCCTGCCGCGCTTCTTCCAGCAATTCGAGCATGGCGCGCTTCAGGGCGCCGTAATCGCGGGCGACTGGTAAAACCGCGTTCATTTCCTATTCAGCTTCCTCATCATCCGAGGAATCCAATTCGGATTTGTCGAACAAGGCTGCCACAGCAAAAATTTTGTGAAAGCGATCCATCTGCGCACAGATGGTCGCCCGGTCCGCCAGAGGAGCTCCCTGGAAACTGTAGCCCTCAACTGATTGGATGAGGTCGCCGTAGAACTCGCCAAGAATTCCGTCTAATTTGGGGTAGAGGGTTTTTTGGGTGCGCGAACCCCCAACGGGAACGGAGCGCGTCTTGAACGAATTGAACCGCTTCCAATGCACGATCGTTGGAGGCGTGAAGCGGTGGAGCAGACCCTTGAACCAACTCATGCTTCCGGCTGCCCCTTCCGTCCAGATGGCATCGAGCGAAACGATGTCGTAGTCTGCATTGATGAGCTGCCCGCCAGTTCCCTTCATCACTTTCACCAACAAATCCACGGCGCGAATCCGATGCGCCCCAGGAACGCGGTCCTTCCAATTGGGCAACTGCATCAAATCGCCGCCGCCCTCCAGCTCGTAGCCGGTGACGCGCACGATCGCGCGATCGTAAAGCTTCAGCTCGGCCGACCCGATATCGATCTCGTTTTCCGTGATTTGGCCGGTGCGCTGCGTCGCAACCAGCGTGGCGGAAAAAAATGCGTCCACATCGACGCGTTCCAGGCGGCGGAAAACGTGGCGACGAATTCCGCCGCCGTCGCGCATTTTCAGCGCTACCACGCGCTCCGCAACGTCGAGCGGAAGCAGTTCGTTGCTCGACGTTGCGGTGATTCCCTGCCCTGCGTTTTCGATAGTTGTAGTCGTTGATTCAGCATTCATCGCGTTTTTCTCCTGAGTGTGAAATTTTCTTCGGGAAAGACGAAGCTCATAGACCGCGCCAGTTCGCGGTTGCGCTGCACATCTTCGATCTGGGCGAGCAGCGACGCCTTGACCGATGACGGCTCAGTCAAATCTCGAATTCGCTGGAGACTTTGTTGGAGAATTTGTTCGTGAAGCCGCACCATGAGACACGCTCCTTTAACTTTGAGTGTGTTTCAGGTAAGGTCCGGCGTGGAGTTGCCGGTGTCCCCCACGGTCAAGCTCGTGGGCCTGAGTTTTTTTTCCCAGCCATCTTGTTTCCCGTGAAGGACGGGCCGTTCTGGGATGCTGCACCAAAAAAAGCTTTTTGTTGCGCCTGGTGGAGAGGACCGCATCGGACGGCCCTCTTTCCCACCACTTTTGCAGCCGGCTGCCCGGCCTTTTCCACAGCGGCGTGGGAGCACCACCTCTCCGCCACCGCGAAAATTCAGAAATCTTAGACCGCGTTCTTGAAAACCGGCCGGTAATCGATGATGTCGCCGCCGAATACGTAGAGCCCATAGAGCTGCATCTTATCGATCGCGGTGATGGCCCGGCGCTGATCCACCGGCACGATGAAGATTTGCGGAGTGCGGAAGCCCCGGAGATAGGCGATCTCCAGAAACGGTGCGCTTCCCGGGAGGGCGCCGCCCACCCAGTCGTTGACGTCCGACATCAGCTCATTCGTGATGATGCGCTCGTCGTTCGCGCCGAAGCGGCCGTACCAGTTGTTCGTGCCGCTCTGGTTGGTGTTGAGCTGATGCGCAGTCGGCTTCAGGTCCACGGGAACCATGATCCATTCCAGGGGCAGCCCCAGCGGCTTCGCGGAATCCTTCTCCGTCTGCTTGGCCAGCGCGATCGAACGCACGTCAAGTTCGTTCGAGCTGAGCGCAATTGAGCCCAGATTCGTATGCGAAGCGTGGAACCAGGCAAGGGTATCGGGGTCATAGGCGGGATTGCTCACAAAGAAGTTGGTGATGAACTGCTTGAGCGTCCGCTTCGCCGCCCTCGCTATGCGGGGCGCGAACGAACTGATTTTGCCAATATCATCGTTCAGCACCGTCTCCCAGGTGACATCCTGGAACCCGCCGCGCTTCGCCACGGCGTAGTTGATGATTTCGTCCGTCGGCTTGGTGAGTTCCGCATAGGCCACGTTTTCCGCCACGGTCGGCAGATCGCCGTAGTATCCAACCCGCACGCGATCCTGCGTCTTGAAGTCATCAACGTCCGTCTCGCTGATGAGCTGCTCCAGTCCTCCCATTCCCACTGTGGCGTAGTCTTGGATGATCCGCTTGTTCATCGAGTTCTTCAGCATATTCGGAAAGTCCGTCGTTATGACGGTTTCCTTCACCTGATAGAAGCCGCCGTTGAAGAAATCGACGGGCTCGTAGCAACCGGTGATTTCCTGGAATGCCTCGCGAAGCCCGCGGAAAGGACGCACGGTCCTGTCGGTCTGCGCCTCCCGAACCCCCAGCAAAGCATCCATCGCGATCTCGTACTTGTCCTGAGTATTTCGTCCCACTGCGATCATTGAACTCTCCTTCTCACTGTTCTGGCTCGTAACGATTCATTTCTTGGCTCCTCCGCCTCGCATGGCTCGCGGCGCTTTTATCCAGGCTACGATGCGCCCGAGCAAGCCAGGTGCGTCAGGTTCGGGACCGGAAACGCCGATGTACATTGCCTTCTGACTTCCGGCAAGCTGCAACATGCAGCTTTTCACGTCCGGACGGGATTCCCACTCAGCCCCCTGAAATTCTTTCATATCTGCGAAATTCCCAAATGGTGTGTCGTACTTCTTTAGCCAGCCAGCCAAAACAATCAGCTTTCGCTGGCCACCGGATTCGACGGCGCCCTTTACCGGTACCGGGAACTCATAGCGAACGGACGTAGTGGCCACAAGCTCCCCGTCTTCGATTTCTCGCAAATCCTTCTCGGATGTGTCGATGATGAGGATGTCGCCAGAGCTAAAAAGAGGACGCATCAAATCGGTCTCGTCGCGCAGGCGAACGTAAAAAACAAGCGGCGTGTCAGGAACTTCCTCTTTGGAAATCAGCAGATCCGGCCCTTCTGGTTCAACTTCGGGCATTGGGGGGATTCGCACTACATCGGATTGCGGCACCGGTGCGCCCCGCGTCTTTAGATATGCGTGAGCGAGAGCTTCAACCGTCTGGGGGTCCCATCCAGCTTTGCGCGCAGCCCAAAGTTGCTCCTTATAGAGCAACGGCAAAGAGATCAATCTCGCATACATTCTAGGCGAGGGAACGTTTCCCTTCTCCCACGCGGAGATGAGCGGCTGGTGGACCTTGAGCCTGCTCGCCAGATTCCTCTGACTCCATCCATTCTCAAGTCTGATGCGCCGTATCTCCAAGCCATCGGCAATGCGTTGCGGACTCAATCCGCGCGGCTTTGAGCGGGGCGGCTTTTTCTTTTTCGTTTTTCTCTTCACACTTTCGCCTATCAGCAAAGCATATATTTAGCCAAGCGGCGCAAATTGTCCATTCCTATTTCATCACAGGAAACTGGAACAGAAACAATTCCTTGACAGCGACACCGATACGTGGATAGTATGCGTATGTTGATACGGAATACATATATGGACTTCCCCTCAAAACCGGATAGCGACCTGGAGGTCCGGAGCATATTGAAGCGGATCATGTGGCGCAAAGACCGACCGCAGATCGCGCTGGTGATGACAAAGGACCTGGGCAGGCGGATCACTGTGAATATGCTCAATGATTTTGTGCGCGAGAGCAAGAGTGGCGCTGCGAAATTTCCCCTCTGCTACCTGGAGGCGTTCTGCCAAGCAGTCGGCGACGATAGCCTGAAGCGGTTCATCCTTGGCCCGCGGCTCTGCGAACTACTGGAGTTGGGAGAGCGCGTGGCGGCAATTCTAGACGAGCGCGCGCGGCGGCGAGTTCTCAAGGTTCCCATCAATGGATTTGCAGCCGGGGAAAAAAGAAACGGATCGCCATGTACTCGGTAGCCCAACCTCGCCAAGAAGCTCCGAAACAAGCGGAGACCGTTTGCGTTTGCACCTGCCGCTGTGGCCGGTCCTTTCCGCCAGGGAAGCACGGCCGCAAGTATTTCGATACGCGGTCTGGGAGCCCCTGCCGGAAGAAGGTCTGGGAGTCGCGTTGGCTCCGCAGGAGGCCCGCCAAGCGCAATACGGGCTCGCTGGTGCCGTTCGAACGGTTACCTAAGAGGGTTTACACCCGGCGCTTCGTAGAGCCCGGTTCGATTCGAAACGCGCTGGCGCTCATCGCGCGCACCAACCCGGAGGTTTTCTTGAAGCTGGTGAACTCGATCCCGGTCGCCGAAACCCCGGCCAGGTCTCGGATCGAGCTCGCAGGATAGATGGAGAAAAAATTGCCAGTCGCGGAACCAATTCGAAAAGCAGGGAAGTGGTCCGGCAGGGATCGCTCAGCGAAGACTCGCGTGGCTGGTGTTCTTCCGCTCTTGAAATTCCGCGCCGCATTAGCTGAAGGCAGAAAGCTGTCGTACCTGACGCTCGACGGCACGGTTTCGAATTTCATCCGGTCGCTCGTCAAGGTGCAGCTATGAAGCCCAAATCGCGAAAAGGAGCTTCGAGGGCAGGGAAGCCTGCGCGCCGGCAAGCGAAGGATTGGCGCCCGGCGGTGAAGCTGCTCACCGATACGCTCGCTGACCTGGACCCGCGCAATAAGGCTGCTGAGGATCAATTGCTGGAATTGCTCTTCCTTTCGCGTGCCCTCGATTCTTTGGACTTTCCTGTTCGCCGGGCAGAGCATTGGGTGCGCCCAGCCGATTTTCCCAAGTGGCTCGACAAGGTCGAAAAACATATTCGCGCAGTGTGGAACCTCATCGATATCCATTTTCGAGAATCTCCCCTGGCTTCTTCAGGGGACGATGAACAGGAACGCGCACAGCATGTGATTTACGATCTCGGCTTAGTGCGAAAGAATTTGGACTTGGTCGCCAAAATCCGCGCGGACTGGACTCGCACTCCCCCCGACTTTTCCGCCGAACGGGAAGAGCTGCAACGATTGCGCGCCGGCGAGTTGAACGCCAAGCCCCATTCGAATGGGGCGCGGTCATGAGCACCTGGCTGAGCGCCGGACAATATCGTGCGCGGACTGGCATGAGCAGGTCCGCCCTCTATCGGAAGAAGGACAGTAGGGAACTGGAGTTCCGCGAGACATCGCGCGGACTCGAATTTTTGTTAGGGACGGCGGAAGCCGGAGACACGTCTTCCTCTCTCTGCACTGATGGATCGTTGCTAAAGAAAAACCTGAACAACGCGCTGGCGGTCGCCGGCGTGCAAAGCGAGTTGCTCGACGTGTACGCGAAACCTTGCCACCTGACCCCCGAACAGCAATCCACCGCGAGAGAAAAAATGAAGTTACTCGCGCCAATGATCGCCTTCGCCGAAGGACGCTTACCAGTGGTGCGCCTCCTGGATGGCCGCGAGATTCGCAGCCTTGACAGCGTGGCGGAGTGGATCGAAAGCCAAAATCAGGGTGTCGCTGGCTCGTCCAGATCAAATCTCTTGTGCATGTTCCGGAAGTCAGATGGTGGGAAGAACATCGAAGCTTTGGCACGACAGCCGCGCAAGGATCGCTGCCGGCTGCGCGCGTTCGAGAATCGCCCGGAGCTTCAAAAGTTCGTGACGGCAAAGTTTGTGGAAACGCAGAATATCTCTTTCGTCAGAGACGTTGTCAAACGCGAATGGGGCGGACCGCATCTTCCTTACGATAAAGACTCCAGGCCTCCTCGCTACGGTGCGATCGCGAGGTTCATCGAGAGCATTCCCCCAGCAGTTCGCGACTGCGCCACATTGCCAAAGCAGAAATGGGAAGCTCTCCATGCGGGCTTCGTCGTCACGGGGCGTGGCTCGTACACGCGGCCCAACGAGGTGTGGGTCGCCGACCACCGCCTCTACGACGTGCTGGTGGTCAACGATCGTTTCCCCTACCATCCAGCGCGCGCGGCTATCCGTTTGTGGGAAACCTGCATTCAGGACATGCGCAGTCGAATGATCGTCGGTTCGGTCTGGAATGTCACGCCAAGCTGGCGAACGATCGCGAGCGCGCTGCAACAGGGCATCAGTCACTTCGGCAAGCCAGAAATTTTTTACGCAGACAACGGCCGGGATTTTCTTAAAGCCTGTGCTGGCGCGGAGCGCGGTAGCCTCCTGGCCGAAACCGTTCTCGCGGAATTGGATGAGGATGGCCGCATACCTCTCGGCCTCGAAACGCAGGGCTTGTTGGCGCGCCTCGGGATCAAGGTTTGCCACTGCCGTCGATACCATCCGCAGTCTAAGCAGATCGAATCGTATTTCAGTTTCGTCTCCAAACGATTTGACCGGCTGTTTTTTCAGCGAGGGTACACGGGCTCAAAGCCGGAGCTGCGGTCGGATTTCCTCGCGGATGCGGAGAAGAAGCACAAACAGTTTCTCGCGGGGAAGCGCCAAAGCACACCATTGGGGGGTGCGAAGGAATTCATCGATTCTCACGTTGTCTGGCTGAAGGAATACCACGAGACCCACCCGCACAGCGGACGCGGCATGAACGGAAAAACACCGATGGCGGTGATGAATGAGCTGCTGCCAGTCGCCCAGCGGCAGATTCCAGACATGGTCACCATCGCGCCGCTTTTTTGGGACCGTCAGGCGCGCAAGGTTTCGAATTGCAAAATCCTGATAAATAACGCCACGTACTCCGCGGCGCTCGACGATCCCGATGGTATGGGGAATATGATTCTGGCGGACGGGACATACGTCGCGGTGCACTGCGACCCCGCCAATATGGCCTATGCGTTGGCCTACGAAAACGTGCCGAGTGGGCGGCTACTCGCGCGTTTGGTTTCCGACGAGCTGGCCGCGCAAGGGCCAATCACAGCGGAGCACGTAGAGGCCAGCGCTCGTTACAATGCGAAGGCGTGGAAAGCCAGCAAGCAATCCCTTGCCGCCATGACCGCCGGCGTGCCCTCGGAACTCGAATTGATGCAGGCACGCGCGACAGGCACCGATGGTGCAGCACCCGTCGCGTCCGCCGTGAGCTACGTCGCAAGTCAGCGCCGCCGTCTGCCTTCCTCTTCGCTGTTCATTTCGGATGATGTTGCCAAGGACCGCGGCGTTTTCGATGACCTGAAGCTGGAGGATTGAAATGGGCACTGTGGGATTGGTCAAATCGAAGAGTTTTTTTAAGGTCGAAGAGCGCGTGCGTGAAGCCTACGACGAAGGGACCTGCGCGGTAATTTACGGAGCCCCTGGAAGTGAAAAGACGTACACCTTGGAGAATGTCTGCGCACAATGCCGCGCGGAAGGGAAGGAAATCATCTTCGTGACTTGCGGCCCCCGTTGCACGGAGTCCTTCCTCTACCGTGGGATCGCCGATGCGGCAGGCATCCCGGTTCGGTCAAGTCTTCGTTGGGCATGCCGCTATGCTGTTCTCGCCGGTTTGCGTTCCCGCGCCAAACTACCGGCGATCGTCATCGACGAAGCACAATTTTTGGATTTGGACGGGCTTGATGCCGCGCGTCAGCTTCACGATTTGACGCACCGCGAAACACGTCCAGGTTGCGGTGTTGTTTTGTGCGGCTCCCACGGCCTTCTGCATAATTTCATTCATCCCCAGCGGCGGCTCCGCATGGAGCAACTTCTTTCGCGATTTTCCTATCGCGTTCAGCTTCTCGGAATGACGGAGAAGGAGATCCTCACGTTAGGGGCGTGCGGATTCGGGAATGGGAAGCCCGCCAAGCTCTCGGAGAAACATCAAAAGGCGTTGCTCGACAACTGCAAGGTTGAAGACCCTTACTTCATCGGCTCTGACGGGAAGCCGACTCTGCGGACTTACTACAGTAGCCGCCGACTGGTCGAATTTGTCAGGCAACAGAAAAAACACCTGAGAGCCATTGCCGCGGAGAAATCATGAACCTCTCTTCAGCGCAGTTGCGGCGCTTGCAAACACTTTGGGGACTGTTCTGCCGCCAGTCGAATCTCGACGCCATGGACCGGGTGGCGCGCCTGAGCTGGGCCAGCGACACGATTGGCCGGCCGATTTCCTCCTTCAAGGATTTGAGCGCCGACGAAGCCATCACGGCGATCGACGCCATGCAGAAGCATCTCCCCCCAGAGTTGGTGACGAGAAAGCGGCCTGCGCGGCGCGTAGCCCATGCCTACGGTGTTGCTGGGCGGCGCGGCCGAATCGAAACGGAAATTTGCATGGTGGACTCCGAGACACTTCGGCTGCTCGACGTGTTGGTCGCAAAACTGGGCTGGACGCATGAACAGTTCAATGGTTTCTTGCGTGGAAAATCTTCGCCGGTTCGAAGCGGCAGTATCCGCACGTTGGCGGAAGCGAATCGCGCAATCTGGTCCATAAAGGCGATGTTGCGCCGGGCGAAGTCTTCCGCCAGCGACGGGAAGAGTGAAGCGGCTTCTGATTTGAAGCGCGCGGGGTGAAACAAAAATGGCAACACAGAAACTAGACAACTTTGAGTCGATCACTGAGATATTGGTCCGTCGCGGCCTGGCTGGCTCTCTGGAACAAGCCGTTGAAATGGTGCGAGCTGGAAAAGTCGTAGTTGCTGAAAGAGACTACACACAACGCCCCTGCCCCCTGCGTCCCACGATCATCTCAGACCCCAACGCCAGGTATCGCTTCAACGAGCCGATTGTCGCACCTTCTAAACTTCGCGGCGGCAAACGCGCCCGCGTTCCCCGCCGCGAATTCGAGCAGGGACCACGCGGCGCTGCCTCCGCTCTGGCCTTGACGCCACAAGACTGCGATTTCTTAAAGTCGCTGCGAATTTCCACGGACGACGATGAGCCGTCGCTGTGATGCGCCGGATGAGTTTTGTTTGCAGGTGAGGCTCTATGAAAGAACCGAGTGAACGGGGACAGGGAGTGAAACCTCCGTACAAGAGAGGGAAGCAACTGAAGATGCTCATCGTGCGGGCTGGAATTGCCAGCTCTGGCCGCGAAGCCCAAGAGATGCTCGCTGCGAATGAGATATGCGTCCTTCACACCTTTAGCGAGACCTGGAGACACGGCACCGGCAAGCCGACAAATGAATCTCCATCGACTCTCGGCACGGTGCTTCTCGATGAAAATACGCAAGTCGTGCATCGCAGCAAGTGCCCCGAGTGCAGGAATAAGCCAATCGTTTTTGCGAAGAGGGACAGGAAGCCAGCGAGCAGCTCTGCCACGCATAGCCGCGTCCTGGACGGCGGCGGCTGCGATGATTGCGAGCGCCCCCGCCACGAAGACTTGTTCAGTTTGTATTCGTCCGATCCCCGGCTCATCCCCCAAGACCTCCTACTGGAATGGTTTCGTCGGCGACAGGAGCTTTCGGAGGTGGAAGAGGCGATCGCTGTTGCGCTCTCTAAAGGCGCTGTTGTCGAGGAATATGCGGTTCACACTGCTGAGTTGCTCCCCACGCGCAACGAAGATGGAAGCGTTCACCTGAAACTCGTGATCCGATGAGCAGGCGTTGTGTCCCGCTGGCGTGCAGAGCCGCGATCGCCGAGGCACTCGATCCGGCGTTGGTTTGCGCCATCATCGATCAGGAATCGTACTGGAATCCATGGACGATGCGCTACCAGCGGTCGGTGTTTCCACGGATCGTGATCCCGTTGCTTAAGACAGGTCAAATCTCGATCTCCGAGGGCTACGCGCGTTGCTTTCGGTGGGGATTGATGGGAGTGCTGGGGTGTGACGCTCGCGAAGCGGGCTTCACAGCGTGGGAACTTTCCACCTTGTGCGATGGTGGAGAGAACCTCGCCATTGGGTGTAAGATTCTCCGAAGAAAAATCGACGACGCCGATGGTGACACTTCTCGTGCGCTGCTTACGTGGGGGGAATATCAATTACGCGAGCGCGCCTCATGGTACGTGGACCGAACGCTCAGCCGCCGGTCGTTCTGGACGGAGCGCCTTTCTAGGAATGGAGCAACGAAATGAACAAAATTTTTCTAATTTTCATTGGCCTTCTGTCAGTTGTTTTGGTGTTTCTCTCTTTGCTGGCCCTTGCTCCAGTTGCATCCGCGCAGAAGGACAGCCTCATAAATGCGGAGCGCGCCGCCGTGTTTCAGGCCGCAGTTGATGTCGCCAAGGATCACTACACAATCGTGGCCATCGATCGGGAAGAGATGATCCTCAGCTATCGGACGCCTGCTGGCATGCGCGCAGCGACCGGCTACGATGTGACGGCGACGTTCGAGCGGCGACCCCGTGGATGTGGAGAGACCGGCCCGGCGTGTGTCCAGACGTTAATTCGCCTGAAGGTCTCGAAGCGCCATGCAGCATTCACCTGGGGCGGTGGCGACGCGGCCTCCAGGGATTTTTTTCGCTGGATCGAGGAACGGCTTGCGTTTAAGCCCGCAAACATGCCCGCGCCACTTGTCTCTATCCCTTCTCGGCGGCTCCCTGCCTTAAGAGGCAGGGAGAACTCCTCGACGCCATGCGCGCGGCCTACCAGTCGAAGTGACGCAGCCCGAATCTCCTCGCTTGATTGTGGGGGGAGGCG
>JBGQDD010000010.1:0-18282 GCA_041495665.1 Candidatus Acidiferrum sp. | reverse complement strand
TTCCAAGCGGAAAGAGATGCGCGGATTCCAGCGGTAATCCGCTCCACCACCGGCCTTGAGGACGTAGGTGTTCTTGCTTTGTCCCGCGATCTGGGGCTGTTCGTGAGCGCCGCCAAAAATTCCGTGCAGCCACGGTTCCCACCGTTTCTGCCGCCAAGCGATTTTCGGGCCGGCGCCGTAGGTTCCAATCTTCACGTGTTCATTGACCAGAATCGTGGGAGCAAAGACGGCGGTAATGTTTCCTTCGATTCCAAACCAGTCGTTGGTGAAGTAAACCACAGAAGTGTTGATGCCGACGGCGCTGGCATTGAAGACCGAGGAGTGGAAGCGCAACAAGCTCGCGGCGAGACCCAGCTCCCAGCGATAGTCGTCGCGGCCTCCGTAGAGAAACTTCGGCTGCGGTGACGGCGAAGCCGGCTCGGCGCTCGCGAGCGGCAGGACCAGGGCCGTGGCGACAACAGGCGCTGCGAATGTGTTTGCCGATTTTGCGGCTGGCGCGGAAAAAGTGTCTGCCGCGGCAAGATCATTGAGAAGCCCGCCGTGGCGGGCGGCGGACGTCGCAAAGAAGTCCTGACCGACGTTGCCCCTGTCGATCGTCACCGTGGGCGCGCTCACTTGTGCCTGCGCAACGCTCACGCTCCCAAGCAGCAGAAATGCCGATACCAATAGCCTCTTCATGATGCTCCCCTCAGAGGGCTGGCCCCACGCGTGGATTCAGCCACGTAGCTACGGTAAACAAGACCATGGCCCTTTGTCCATGCTCTTTCGCAGAGATGGGGCAAAAGAGAAAATGGCAGGGGATGGGAAGGTTCAAAGTTGAAAGTCCCGACCGGGCCGGGATCTTCGGCCCCAAATAGCCTGGGACCTCCGATTGGAAGGCATAAGAATGAAATGGAATGAGCGCGCCGGCCCGGTCGGGGCGGGCGCCGTTCACTGAGACCGGAGCGGGAGCGGGATTGGCCTCGCGGAAGCGAGCGCTGAAAGGGAGAATGGCTAGTCAACATGAGGCTCCCTCCCCCTCCGCGAAGCGCGGAGCGCGCGGTAGAAGCAGCGCCACCCCCCCGGGTGTTTTGCGCAAAGAGTGCGGAAGTTCTTGATAAGAATGGGGATATGATTTCTCGCGGTGCAGAAGAGTGCGCAAGAGTATGAAAATAAAGGGGATAGGTGATAGGCTGTAAGAGATAGGGAGACGAGATTTCGTAGAGGTGGGGGGGGTACACCCCCCCCCACCAATTTGCATGAATATCAAAAGAAAGGGGTTGTGAAATTTGCATTTTGTAAGTGGTTGAAAAGAAAAGTAGATGCGCGACGGGATTTTGGGCATTCCTAGCGAGGCAAGTTGGAGGCACCCTCCTCGCGCCTGCGTGGTTTTTTGACGCAGAGTGCGGAAACGATTGAAGACAAAAGAGTTGGGATTTTTGGAAGTGCAAAAAAGAGCAAGAGAGTGCGCAAGAATGTGAAAACAAAAAGAATAACCCAAAAAACGTTGGAAAGTCCAAAGGTTGAAGGTTGGAATGTTGGGGAAACCGATTTGACGCAGAGAGTAGGGAGCACGGGAGCGCGGTCGGGGGATCGAGGCGATGCTGGAGCTTGGCAAACACGGGAAAGAATAGCAGAAAGTAGTCCGTATGTCAATGTATATTTCAGATATCATTCGAATGGGGCGGTAAAACGTTGAAAGGTTTACAGGTTAGAAGGTTTGAAGGTTTAAGGAGCGTGGTTTAAGGAATGGGGATGCGGGGCGGGAAAGCGGAAAATCTTGAAAACAGAGGGTGACGCAAGAAGATGGAGAAAAAGTCAAAAGCCCCGCCCTCCAACACCGAGGGCAGGGCACCCAAACTCATCTTAGGACATTTCGTCCGGGCCACCCGCCAAGTGCGTAACGTAGAGCCAGGTAACAGGCAGGGCGAGAAGAGCAAGGAATCCGGCGAGCGAGTTGAGAAATCGTTGAAGTAAGTGAGTCCTCGAAAAGGTCCTAAGGAAGAGAAAGAGGCAGAGGGCCAACGCCAAAGCATAAATGATGAATGCGATGTCGCCCCCAAAGCTGCTGTGCGGATGAAGGTTGAAAAAGACGTTTATCCTTTGTTGAAGATTCATTTGCCCTGATTCCAGGAAGGAAAAAAACTTGTTGGGCTTCTGGTTCCCTTCTAGTTTTGCGATCAAGGCGATATTGAAAGCGAAGAAGAATTCGTGAAAATAGTTCAAACAGCCGGTCCTCAATAACTGCTTTTTGTGCATGTAGCTCGTTGGAATCAATGTCCCGCAGAACTCGTACCTGCGATAATGGAAGCCGACTGAGGTGACTTCTGGCGGGCCACGTACAGCCCCCACGCCAGGCAGGCACAAAAACCTACCAGCGGAAAGACGAGTTCGAAGGGCGCTCGCCAAAAGTAAGGGCCACCAAGTGACAACCAAGTCCAAAAACCAAGATGCATAGTAAGCAACAAGACGCTACTCCATCTTGGAAACGGCCACCTCGAGAGCAAGTAAAGCACAGAGCAAGTAACGGCTGCAGCCAGCTCGACAAAAAGCCAACCACGTGGTGGATTCGGCAGGGCCGGAGGCACTGGGAACAGGTGAGTAACGTACAACCAGGACGCAGGCAGAGCCACAAGTGAGACGATACCAGCGACCGAGCGGAGGAATTCCTTCGCTAGAAGAGTGTGCGAGCATAGTCTCAGCAGTGCAAAAATGCCCAAGGCCAGGACCAGCGCGAGGGCAAAGAATGCGGTATAGCCTCCAACATTACTATGCGCATCCAGATGCAACGCCGCGTTGATTCGCCATTTTAGACTCGATTCCGAACTGGAAAAAGATGTCCTGGCACTGCTTAGCCTGAAGGCGAGTGCAATGTTCAAGGCGAACAAAAACTCGTGAAGGTATCTTGCGTAGTCCGTTTGTTGTGACGAGTCCTTGTCCATAAAGTTGCCTGCCCCTCTTTGAGACTCAGTTTTTCTTGCCGAGAATGTTTGTTAGAGACGTATCGGCGTTGCTGCCCCAGTGAATAGGGGTCTTACCGTCAGTCGAGACTCCGGTGAATACCGAAGGATCTTTGCATCCGCTACCGTTGAAGGTATCAACTGAGCCATCGTGCAGCCCCATACCACCGACTACCTTGCCTGAAGGTGACCATCTATTTACCAATTGGTGGGCAATTTCATGGGCTGCGTTATTGCCAATTGCTTCGCCAAGCTCCTGCAACATGCGGTCCGTGGGTTGCGCGGTTTGTAAGTTCAACGCCCATTGAAGTGTTTCCATGTTCACGAGATAATACATTCGGCTCAGTGACCCATTGAAAGGGTTTGTGTCCCCGCACGGTACGTCGCCATTGACAGATTGGGGAAATTCCCCAACGACGTAGGCCGTATTTGTTCCTTGCCGCCCAGTATTTACCCCCACTTTGTAAGCTTGAAAAGCAAGCTTAAAAGCGTTCGCTGCATTTTGTTGAATAAGATTGACTTGCTGCGTAGTCAAGTTGATTTGCGTGCTTAAATCCTTACTCGGATTGTCTTGATAATAAACGAATGCAACGTCTTGATCCGGATCCTTTGGGTCCAGTTTGGAACAAGCGCCCTTCGCACACCAGACGAGTTCAAAGTCAAATCTTGGAGGTGCACTGTTACTCTGAGGGTCGCCATTCGCCATTGGTCGTTCTGAATTCGCAACAGGTGTGATGTAGCCTAGCATGCTTCCGAAACCACCATCGCTTAGCGAAGCAAACCATGTTCCTAGGCTCCGATAATTCGCGTTGGCCGTATTCACGGGTCCCGCATCTGCCCCGCCGCTCGCAGGAAAGAGGGGAGAAATCAGGCCATTGGGATCCGTGACGTTTAGGTGGCCAGCGTGGTCTTCGAAGACGACTCCTCCGGCTGCAGGGACGGCTATCAATTGTGGGGATCCGGTGGGTAGAGAATCGGTCCAATTGATGGTATTGCTCGCCGTGTTGATCGCAACGATTGCGCCGGTTGTGGAGGGACTCGGGTTGGGGCCCGCGAGATAAGCTGTGCCGTCTTCTCCGGTCAAAATCTCGCTCGTCGGATTGAACGAAAGATTGAGCTTTGAGACCGCGGAGCCGGTGTCGTGATAGAACGCGCTCGGGGATGGCCAGCCCGATTTGTTTACCGCTAGAAGGGTTCCTCCGTTGCCATCAGGCGTTGCTCCACCCAAATCGATGCTATAAAAGACACTTCCAAGACCAGGAGAAATGTAGCCCGACTGACTCGATGAGGCCGAATCAAGCTGCCGCGTTGAATAGCTGCCATCCGAGTGAATTGCCATGACTTGAAGATAGCTCGAGGCCGAGCTAACACCATCCGCGGTTTTCACCAAATGCGGGAATCCCGGATGCAGAGGGTCGGGACTCGAGTCGCACGGCATGGCGTCGTGGTAGGCCGTTCCCCCGCCGATGGGGAGATACGCTGTACCGTCCGACGAGATCGTGAGATTCCCGAGTTTACCGGACCCGATGGACGGAGCGACTGCCGTTCCGGGCGTGCAGTACTTTGCAAGTAGTGGGTACCCGTCTCCTCCAGAGCCTCCATTCGGATCGCTCAACCATGAATAGTCCACGCCGGACGACGATAATGTCGGCAGCGGAATTGCGAACTTGGGCTGGCCTGTGCCTCCATCGAGCGCGACAACGGCAGCAGGGCTAGTAAGAGTATTCAGATAGTCCGGTTGGACGAAGTAAATCGTTCCATCGGGATGAATTGCGATGTTGGAGAGGGGTGCATAATTGTTGGGTATGTAAGCCCAAGTCTGGTTTCCGTTCTCATCGACGCGGCCTATGATCACCTTATCATTCAGAATTCCACCCGAGTATTCACCCTGGTAGATGAATCCTCCTTGATCGTCTGCTTCCAAGACGAACGAATCCACGCTGGGAGTAAAAACCCATTTTTGCTGGCCGTCGGCAGTCATCGCCCTGATCGCTCCGGTTCCACCGTTCGCGCCATGGTCGAACACGTAGAAGTCAGGCGTGGTGTCATCGATTCGAAGAGATTGAACAATATTCGTTATGCCGGGGAAGGCGCTGCTGCCGCCGAGGCTGGGGATTTCCCACTGTACAGTTCCAATCGGCAGCGAAGTGCCGGTAAGGATCGAGACCTGGGCGGTGCCGGTGCGATTGTCCGGGCTGGTTCCTGTCAGCGTGGTGTTCCCAACTGCAGATGCTTGCAGCAGGGTTGGATCTCCCTGATTCACTGGGAGAACGATGGTGGCCAGCGAGGGATTGGCAACCGACCAAGTTGGGTTGGTGATTGGCACGCCATTTTTTTCGAGAAGCTGAACGGCCTGAGTTTGACCGACAACCAGATTCATTTTACCTGGGTTCACAAGGAGTGTAGGCGACCCCGGCTGCACGGTGTATACGGTGAAGGTTGCAGGGTTGCTGGCAATCCCGTTTACGGTGATAAGAACGGGGCCGGTTGTCGCGCCACTCGGGACAGCCGCAACCATACTTGTCGCGCTCCAAGTCGAAGCCGCCGCGGTCCTTCCATTGAAGGTGACGGTGCTCGTGCCCTGGGATGCACCGAAGTTTGTTCCTGCAATCGTCACTGATGTGCCGACGGGACCCGATGCTGGATTGAGATTCGTGATGCTGGGCCCGAAGGAGGTAACACTAAAATATGCGACATTGCTGGGCACGCCAGACACCGTGACCATTACATTCCCGGTTAAAGCTCCGGTCGGCACGGGGACCTGAATGCTCGTCGGGCCCCAACTGCTAGCGGCTGGGGCCGCGATTCCGTTGAACTTCACGGTGCTGGAACCTTGGCTTAAGCCAAAGTTGGTGCCCGAGATCGTCACCGGGGTTCCGACCGGCCCGCTGGTGGGGCTCAAGCTTGTGATAGTGGGCGCGGGAAGGACAGTGAAAGGCACGCCGTTGCTATTCGCCGCACCGACGTGCACAACGAAGTTCCCCGTAGTTGCACCTGAGGTCACCGTGACTACGATGAGCGTCGGACTCCAAATCGATGGCGTGCAAGGGGTCCCATTGAGGGTTACCGTGTTTGCCCCCTGGACGCCGAAATTTGCGCCAGAGATCGTTACCGAGCTGCCGACGGGACCGGAGAAGGGGTTGATGTCGCTAATGACCGGCGCCTGAACGGCCGTCGAAGTGATCGAGAGATTGTCAAAGGTAGCGGTGACGAGATGATTGTTGTTATTGCTGTCGGTGCTGCTCACGGCTAGACCAATGTACACGTTCGCCGCCATGTTGATCGTCTTGCTGGATCCCACCTGGGTCCAGGTTGCTCCGTTCGGCGAGATGTAGCTGCTAAAAGTGTTCCCACTGCGAACTACCTCCACCCAGTAAGGCAGAGGAGTAGCGCCAGAATTTGTAAAAGAAGTACTCCCGCCGGTGCTCGTCCGCCACAGCAACTCGACTATGGGATCGATGCGGTACTCGGAAGAGGTGTGCGTTGAGTTTGCACTCAACGTCTCGCGGATCATCACGCCCACCATCGGGTTAGTCCCGGTCCACATACCTTGCACGCTGAGCACGCGGGCCACAATCGTGCCGTTTCCTGACAAGGGCTGATAGACGAAATGAAAGCCGTCAGCCGTACCGTAGATCTGCGGCCCCGCAGCGGAGACGGTAAAGACTCCATTCGTATAGCTGGCACTCCCTTGTACGCCAACGGACCCCACGTCCTGATCCAGCATCGGAGAGAGGAGAACTTTAAACGTGGCAGGATTGCTGCCGTTCATGCTTGGCGCGAGGAATACAGCAAGGGGGCCAGATGTCGCTCCAGGAGGGATTGTTACGTTGATTGACGTAGCGCTCCAATAATTGATCACCAGAGGCGTGCCATTCAGCAAAGCTGTGCTATTGCCCTGAGAAGTTCCGAAACCAGACCCTGAGAGTAAGACGTCATATCCAGGCACACCTGTTGACGGCCAAACGTTGGAAATAGAGGGCGGCTGCGCAGTTGTCGAAGTGACTGACACGTTGTCAAACGTCGCAGTTGCAAGGAAATTGTTATTAGAGTTCTGGCTGCTGACGGCGAGGCCAACGTACGCGTTTTGAGCCATGTTGATCGTCAGGGTCGCGCCAACCTGAGCCCAGGAAATTCCATCGGGCGACATGTATGCCGAGAACAGGTTACCGGAGCGAATGAGCTTGATCCAGTAGGGGAGAGGAGCGCTGCTGGTGGAGTTTGAGGAGGAGCTGCTCCCATTTGTGAGAGCGCGCCACAGCAGCGCAACCAGGGGATTGACCCTGAATGCCGACGAAACATGCACGGAACCCGGGCTGAGCGACTCGCGAATCATGACGGCGACAACCGGGTTGTAACCAGCATACGCACCCTGCAGGCTCAGAACTCGAGCGACGATTGTGCCATTACCATTCATGGGTTGAAAGGCGAAGTGCATACCATCTAAAGTTCCCGAGATTTGCGGGCCTGCTCCCGATACGGTGAACACGCCGTTGGCGTAGCTGGCGTTCCCGGGGACGCCAACTGCTCCAACATCCTGGTCGAGCCATGGTGACATCGGTGGATTCCAAGGAACCGATGAGACGGAGACGTTATCAAATGTAGCGGTGACGAGGCTGTTGTTATTTGTGTCGGTGCTGCTGACTGCGATGCCGATGTACACGTTTGTAGCGAGGATACTGATTGTCTGACTAGCTCCTACCTGTGTCCAATTGATCCCGTTCGGTGACATGTAAGAACTTATTGTGCTGCCGATGCGAGCTACCTTGACCCAACAGGGAAGAGGAATCCCAGTTGTAGAGTTCACGAAGGAGGTAGCTCCCGCAGTGGCCGGCCGCCACATGAGCTCGACCATGGGGTTTGTACGATAGAATGAGGAAACGTGACGTGAATTTGGCGCGAGAGTTTCGCGGATCATCACGCCCACCGCTGGGTTAGTCCCACTCCGCATGCCCTGCACGCTCAACACGCGCGCCACAATCGTGCCGTCACTTGCCATCGGCTGATACACGAAGTGAAAGCCGTCGGCGGTACCGTAGATTTGGGGGCCCGCTGCGGATATCGTGAACACACCACTGGCGTAACTTGCGCTCCCCGCGACCCCGACGGCACCGATGTCGCGGTGAGACCAACCGGAGGGAAGAGTGGATTGGGCAGAGGCGGTATTGATTCCGAAGGAGAAAGCGATCAGAAAGAAAAGGACGAAGCGAGGGCGCATGGGGCCTCCGGGTTACGGTCCACGGAGCGATCGAGCAGAGCGGCGGGGACCGGAGCGAAATGCCGTTTCGATAGAGCATCCGGAATGCGAAGAGCGCATCCGAACGGGAACGGTGGGGAGTTTATAAACTGATAGTTATTGGCAAGTCAAGAGAATTAAGAACAAAAGAAATGACAGAGGAAAGAAGTGGCGAGTGGTGAATGCGGAGAGAAGAAAAGAGAAGAGAGATTTCATCGCTTGCGACGAGCCGCGAGCGATGGCGCAGAGTTCTCACATTCGTTCGAAATGACGGGCGGGGAGGGTGCAGGGCGGAGTCTAGCGGGTCCGGCTGCTGCCCGGACACTAGCGACCGTGGCGGAGATAGTCGTCGGTTTTGTTGAGCCAGTCTTCGCGCGGGGGATCGAAGACGTCGAGGTCGACGGTATCTTCGAGGGCCCAGGCTTCGTGGGGCAGGTGCGGCGGGATGCACAGGACTTCGCCGGCGCGCACGACGATCTCCTGGCCATCGATGGCAAATTTCAGCGCGCCTTCGAGGATGTAGGTTACCTGCTCGTTGTGGTGGTGATGCAACGGGACGTGCGCGCCTTTCTTCAGCAGCACGCGCGCCAGCATGATTTTATCACCGACCACCATTTCGCGGCCGATGAGCGGGTTCAATTGCTCGCGCTCGACGTTTTTCCACGCGACGTGCTTGGATTTCAGCGGGGTGCTCATTTTTTCTCTCCATACAGCTTTGCGGCATTGTCGTGCAGGTACAGGCGCGCCAGCTCGAGCGCCTTTTCTTCGGTGAAGGCGCCTTCGGCGACCAGTTCGGCCAACGCGGCGGCCGCGGCCGTCCGGGCAGAGCGCGTTGCGAGCCAGAACGTCTCTTCCGCGCCGACCGCATCGTTGAAGGGGAAGGCGTCCGACGCGAACATGATTTTCTCGGGGAACAGCGAAATCCACTGTTTGAGAATGTTTTTCAACTCCGAGGGATAAACGTAATAGCCCATGAGCGAGGAATCGGTGTAGACGTTCTTCGCGGCGGTGAGCCAGATCATGTCCAGAGTGTAGGGATAGCCGCCGTGAATCAGCACGAAATTCACGCTGCTGTAGCGCGGGTCGCGCAGCACGTTTTCCAGATTGAGCGGATTGCCGTTGCGCAGGCTGAAGTAGTCGCCAATGCCGACGGCGCTGTGAAAATGGACAGGGAGTTTCAGTTTTCCCGCCTGGTCGAGCAGCACGCGAAAAATGTAGTCCTGAAACGTACGATAGTCGTCGTCAGACGGCAGGCCGCCGGCGTGGAACTGAGCAAAGATCGCTTCCGCTTTTTCACGCGGGGGATCGCGAAAGAAGAGGGTGCGGAAATAGGCGGCTTCAAACTTCATGGCCACGCCGCCCTTTTTCTGGTTGTCCGCGAGCGTTTGGCGGACGAAGGCCTCGTAGCCGGCTAGATCGGCGGGCAGGCCGTTCGCGTTTTCCTGCTTCCTATAGCGTTGCAGCACTTTTTCCTGCAGCGGGATGTACACGGCCATGTCGCCGTTCTTGGCGATCAAATTGTGGTTGTCGAAAGGAAAGAGGAAGGAATCGACGAAGAACACCCAATGAAACCGCTTCGGATCGAGGTACGGGGCCAGCGCCACGCGATTGGCGAGGCACGTCTCGATGTTCATTTTGTCGAGGATGCTGTCCCAGTACGCCGTGCCGCCCGCCGCTTCCGCAGCCTTCTTCTTGTCGATGAGCCACTTGGCGTGTTCGGGCTTGAAATCGTCAAAGGGGTAGCCGAAGAGCGCCTTTGCGGCGGCGACAAATTCCGGATTGGTGTCGCGGAGGCGCATCACTGTGCTCTCGTCAGGCGGCGAGGCCATGGCGTCCATGTCGGAGTCGTCCGGGAAGGTTGCGTGCGAGTGGTTGTCGTAGATGGGAATACGATCGATCTGCTTCAGCAAGCGGTCGTAGATTTTCTGGACGTCCCCGCTGGGCAGCGGCCTGGCCTGCGCTCCCGCGGCTGACGCGCCTGGCAACGACATCAGCACAGCTATTCCGAATTGAATCAAACGTTTCATTTTTCCTTATCCCTCGCCAGCTTCTGGTTACTCCACAATAATCAAAATTTGCAAATCAGCGCGAAACCGCGGCGCGCCAGTGGACCGATACGCGCTGGATGCGTTCCAGAGCGTCATCGAGCAGTTTCCGCGCACTGACGAGCGAGAAGCGCAGAAAATTTCTGCCGCCCGGACCAAAGGCCGTCCCAGCGATTCCCGCCACGCCCGCCTCTTCCAACAAGAGCTTCTGTGCTTCTTCCGCGGAGAGTCCCGTATCTTCGATGTTCACCCACGCGTAAAATGCGCCGTCCGGCGCTTGGCAGCGAAATCCGGGAATGCGATTCAGTCCGGCGACAAACAGGTCGCGCCGCTTGCGGTATTCCGCCACCATCGCATCGACGGCGTTGGTGGAGTCGCGCAGCGCTTCGATGGCCGCCACCTGGGTAAACTCCGCCGTGCAAGTGAAGGTGTTCAGCACCAGCAGGTCCATGGCGTCGATCACTTCTACGGACGCCACGGCGTACCCGAGCCGCCAGCCGGTCATGGCGAAGCTCTTGGAGAATCCGTCAATGATCACGGTGCGCTCCGCCATGCCGGGGAGCGACCAGATGGACTTGTATTCCCCGCTGAACAAAATGCGCGCGTAGATCTCGTCGGCGATGACCCATAGGTCGTGCTTGATTGCGAGGGCGGCGAGTTTCTCCAGAACAGCATCGCTGAAAACCGTTCCCGTGGGATTATTCGGCGAATTGAAGATCAGCATGGTGGTGCGCGTGGTGATTTTTCGCGCGATCTCATCCAGGTCAGGCTGGAACTTGTTTTTTTCTTCCAGCCCATAGGGAACCGCGGTTGCGCCCAGCCCGCGAGTGAAGGACGGATAAATCGGAAAGCTGGGATCGGGAAAAAGCACTTCGTCGCCGGACTCGATCAACGCCATCATGGCCAGCGAGAGCGCCATTTTGCAACCCGGCGCCACCAGGACCTGTTCGGGGAGCACAGAAAGCCGGCGCGTGCGCCTCAAATAGTCCGCAATCGCTTCGCGCAATGCGGGTATGCCGCGCGTGGAGCAATAACGGTCGCGCCCCGCGGCTACAGCGTTGCGCAGCGCATCCACAACCGGCGCGGCGGGATGAAAATCCGGTTCGCCCAGTTCCAGATGAATGATGGACCGCCCCTGGCGCTCGAGTTCCTTGGCGCGCGAATAAACCGCCAGCGCGCCTTCGCCATGCAGTTGAGAAACACGTGATGCGATTCGTGTCATGGTCCTGTCCGGAGAGGAATCTTATCACTTCACGGCCAAGCACAGCCTTTTCGTGAAATCCGAATCTACTCGGAGCGCCCGAGAAAAAATGCAGGGGCACGATGTATCGTGCCCCTACATCTGGAGGTGGATGATCCGCTAGCTAGAACGAGTAACGCAACGAGAACTGAATCAGCCGCGGCGTTCCCACTGTTGAGAAGATCTTGCCAAACACCGAGGGGTTCTCCACGTCGGCCTGTGACGGGTTCGCGAAGTTGACGTGGTTCCAGATGTTGAAGAAGTCGGTGGTGAACCGGAGGCTCTGCCGCTCCGTGATCTTGATATTCTTGATCAAAGAGAAGTCCCAGTTCTGTTGGAACGGACCACGGTAGATGTTCCTGCCCAGGTTGCCGAAAGCGGTCGTGCAGGCAAAGGCTGGATCGGCAAGGCAACCGACCGGGTCGGCTACTGGCGCCGATACAAAGTTAGTGGGGTTGAGATAGCCGTTCAGCCGGGAATGAATGTCGCCGGACGTCGGTCCCGCGCCGATTGACCCTCCCGAGGCAAGCTGTGCGCCGAGTGTCGCTGAAGCCAGCCCCGCCCCGAGATAGGCGTTGCCTGCGGCCGAGTCCGTCACAGAGAACGGCGTGCCTGATTGGAAGATGGTGATGCCGCTCAGAGCCCAGCCGCTCAGCAACGCCCCCTTTACTCCTGTTGCGCCTTTGTAAAACGGCAAGTCGTAGCGATAGCTCACGACGAACCGTTGCGGGCGGTCGAAATCGGATAAGCCGCGTGAGAACTTCAGGTCGGTCTCATCATTGAACGCGGTATTCAGCGCGGTATTGCCGCTGGAAGTCGCGTCCGTAGACTTTGACCAGGTGTAGGCCGCCTGAAAGTAGCCCGCCGACCAGCGCCGCGAAAGAGTGGATTGCAGCGAGTGATAGTGCGAATACGCATCGTTGGCAAAAATCTGGAAGCCGCCGTACCCATTGAGCCCCTGCAGATTCGACCGCGCAACTCCATTGCCAGTTGTGCTTTCCGTGATCACGAACGGCGTTCCGTCTTCCGCGGTGACCGTGAGCGGATTCGCCGCGGTTGCCAGCTTGGCCTGAATGCTTGTGCGCGTCTCCCGCAAGTGAACCGCGTGAGTTCCGACGTATCCGGCTTCGAAAACCCAGTTCTTTCCGAGCGCATGCTGGATCGTAAAGTTCCACTGTTGCGTGTTCGGCGCCTTGAAGTCGCGCGGCACCGTCAGCACGAAGAGGAATTGCGATGGGACTAGCCCCGCGCTGCCGTTTGCACAAGCATAGTTAGGAAACTGTTTCGTGTCCGGCAGGTTAGTGATCGGATCTAGGGGAAATCCCTGCAACGCTCCGAGGCACGGCACAAAATTGGGGTCGAGCACGCCAGCCTGTGGCAGAGCGTTCACGCCCGTTAGGAAAAAGTTGGACAAGCTTCCCGGACCGCCTGCTCCGAAGGCAATGGGCAGATACGGGGCTTGAAACGATAGCTGATCCACGGTGCCGACGTCCTCGCGCACGAAGTAGATTCCATAGCCCCCGCGAACCGTTGTCGTGTGGTGGCCGAACACATCCCACGCAAACCCGAGGCGCGGGCCCAGACCCGTGGTGTAATTATTCTTGTACGTCGTGTTATTGCCGGAGCCGCTCAGGCCGGCCAAATTCAGCTTGTTCGCGCAGCTTCCGTAGACAAAGGGATAATTCCCGCTATTGGCGAGCTGCGGATCGAAATTGCCGATATGGCAAAGGTTGTCGTAGAACGCGCCCAGGAGTTCCGTGCGGATGCCCAGGTTCAGCGTCAAATCCGGCCGCACCTTCCAGTCATCCTGCGCGTAGAACCCAAAATTGTTATTGCGGTATTGGTGATTGAAAACTCCGCCTCCGCCAAAGCTGAAATCCGGCGCGCCAACGATGAGTTTTTGAAAATCCGTCGCTCCCCCCGGACTGTTTACGAAGAAGAGCTGTCCATTAAACACTTGCGGAAATAGTTTGTCGAGAATGATGCGGGTGTAATCCCCGCCGAAGCGGAAGAGGTGCTTCCCACGCACCCAACTGACGGTGTCCACAAAATTAAACGTGTTTTGATTCTGGAACTGGTCCGCGGGAGGCGTTGGCCCAAGCTGAAACCCGGAACTCGCAAGCGTGAACTTGTAAATGGATTTGGTGATGTTGTTCGTGGGCCGGTCGATACCTAGATCCGCCACGGTCACGGGCGGGTTATTGATCAGGCTGTCGTTGATGTGCACGAAGCCGAAACGGAAATCATTGACCAGCGCGGGAGAAAAGAGATGCGTCTCGTTCACGCTAAAAAAGCGCCCGTGTACGGGAATGTCGTAAGGAAAATTCAAATCCGTAGCGCTGATGCTGCTCGCCAACGTTCCGCCCAGCGATGCCTGCAAGCCGCCCGCCCCGAAGGGGAGCAGCGATTCGGAGTCCGAGAAAAAGAACCGTGCCGCAACCTTGTCCCGCGCGCCGTGGAACTCCCGGTCCCAATTGGCCGTGAATTGGTCGTCGGTATACTTCCCTGGTTTGGTGACGATCAAGGGCGCGGTCGCATAAGATGTCAGCTTATTGGGATTCAAATCCGGTGTGCCCACGGAGGGGATCAGGAACCCGTTCGGATCGCCGAACTGGTCGCTCTTGAACTGTAGCAAGCTCAGGATGACGGGATCGATGTCCGTGGGCGCAATGGGAAAGGCCGGGGTGCTCAAGGCGTTCGCGATTGACGTAGCATCGCGCGTTGTCGGCAGTGAAGGGAATCCCGGATTGTTAATCTGCGTGCCCGGGGAGAGTGCACTGCGCTGCCGCGTCCCCTGATAGTTGACGAAGAAGAAGCCGTACTTTTCCCGGCCCACCGGCCCGCCAACGCTGCCGCCGAAAATGTTCTGCTTCACCGGCGGACGTTTCTGGCCCGCCGCGTTCAGAAAATAATCGTTGGCGTTAAGAACGTCGTTGCGGAAAAACTCATACAAATCGCCGTGGAACTCGCGCGTGCCGGATTTGAGGATGGCGTTGACGTTGCCTCCGCCGTTGCGCCCCTGGCTCGCGTCGTAGAGCGACGTTTGCACCTTGAATTCCTGGATCACATCGGGATTCGGCAAAGGAACATAAGTGGCTTGGGCAACGTTGTAGTCCGTGGCGCTGATTCCCTCGATCAGGTAGTTGTTGTTATCCTCGCGTTGTCCGTTGACAATCACGCGGACGTTGCCGCGCCCCAGTTGCGCCGAAGCGTTCAGCTCGCTCTGCGCACCGCTGGAAAGCGTCAACAACTGCTGATAGTTCTGCGTGGCCAGCGGCAATTCCCGCACGGTTTCCGTGCCGAGCGACTGGCCGGTCGCGGCGTTCGTCGTTTCCACGGTGGTGATTTGCGCAGATATTTCCACCTTCTCGCTCACCGCACCGGGCTTGAGCGAGATGGTGACTTTCGTGGTCTCCGTCACACGCACTTCGATGCCGGATGCTCTGGCCTCCGCGAAGCCAAACTTATTTACAACCACGACGTACGTTCCCGGCGGGAGCAAGGGCGCGACAAACGCTCCATCCGCATTCGTCGAAACTTTGCGTGCAAGTGACTCCGTGCGCGTATCGATAATTTGGACTTCGGCTTCGGCAACCGATCCCCCGCTCGTATCTACAACCGTGCCGCTGATGGCTCCTGTTGCGCCGCCTTGTCCGTAAGCGCACGTACTCGTCAGTGTTCCCACCAGCACCAGTACGGCGGTCAAGAGTCTGTGAATGGCTCGCATGAATCCCCCCTCCCAGAAGTATAGGACTGCATTGCTCCGCGGTCGTGAGCAAACTCCGTTTGGTTCGCAAACGCCCTTTTGAAACTAGCGTTTCATTTTCGGGGTGTCAAGAAACTCCGGAGCAAAAATTTCGATTTACCTCATTTGTTCCTAAACCCTGTTTCGAATTACATCTTAAATGATTCGTTACCCCCGAAGCAAAGGCTCCGCTTGACGCCGCCATCTCCCGGCGAGACCATGGTTTAGGGCACATTGCACGTAACCTGGCACGCAATTCGGCACGCAACCTGCCCGCTCTTCTCGCCGTCTAACGATTTGGACCACTTCCTCATGAGGGGGTGAATATGACTTCCCGTAAACTGATTCCATTCCTCTTGGTCGTGCTGTTGAGTTCGCTGGTGGTGGGCGCGCAACCCGCCGCGGCGGATTCCAGCCATGCCCGCATCATCCGCTTGAGCCTCGTTCAGGGCGACGTGCGATTCGCCCGGGAGGCGCACGGCGACCCTCTCGCGGACTCCAAGTCAACGTGGGAAACCGCTGGGCTGAATCTGCCGATCCGCCAAGGTTACGTTCTTGCCACGGACAAAGGCCGCGCGGAAGTGGAATTCGAGAACGGGGCAGTGGCTTTCCTCAAAGAGAACACGGTCTTGGAGTTCTACGACCTCTCCCTCAATGACTCAGCGCGGACGACGCGCCTGGTTCTTCGGCAGGGCAGCGCTTCCTTCTATGTGAATCCCGCGGGCGGCGACTACTACAGCGTTACCGGCGGCGATTTCACCGTGGAGGCCGAGGGTCGGAGCACTTTCCGGCTAGATAATTATGACGACGGCAGCACCGTCGAGGCCTACAAGGGCCGCGTATCCGTTTTGCACAAAAAGAACGCGACGCGGCTCGAAAAGGGCCAGTCCCTTTCGGTGAAAGCAGGCGACGATTCTTCCCTGAGCGTCGGCATCCTTTCGAATGAAGATGACTTCGATCGCTGGGTCTCCGGCCGCATCGACAGCGTGTCCACCGGCACGAACGCGGCGCTGCGATATACAGGTTCGCCCAATTACGTTCCAGGATTCGCCGATCTATATACCTATGGCGCCTTTTCTTCCTGTGGGGCCTATGGATACGGTTGGAGACCCTTCGGTGTGGGGCTCGGCTGGTCACCTTTCACGAATGGGCAATGGATCATGGATCGTGCGTTCGGCTGGACCTGGGTAAGCTATCAGCCGTGGGGCTGGGCTCCCTATCACTACGGAGGATGGCTTTTCGATGCCTCCTGCGGCGGCTGGTTTTATTCCCCGCCGGTGCTCTACGGAAACCCGGGGTTCCCTGGCGTTCCGCGAAAGCGGTTCCCCCGGGGCGTTCATCCGCCGCACCCCATCTATCGTCCGGTCACGGGTGTTTTCGTTCGCCAGGGCGGCAAGAATGGCATCGTGCCCATGCATCCGCTCGATGAAAAAGGAAAGAGCCCTCTGAATTTGGAGCGCGGCGTTTTCTCGAACGTGGGAACGAAAGGGGTAAGCGCACAGGTCCTGCCTGTCGAGCGCGGGCAAAAATGGGAAACGTTGAAGTCGCCGCCGCGCGAAGGCCTAAGTGGAAGTTTCGTGGCCACCGGCCCGCCGACTCGGGTTTCGCGGAGTGTGATGGAAAGCAATTCCGGAGTTCGTAAGGCTTCGCTCGGCAAGGATTCTTCCATCGCCTACGATCCGCGCGAACGCCGCTTTGTGAATACGAATTCTTCCGCGGCTTCGTCTACTCTGACCGGGAAGGATATCCGCGTGGAAAATGGACGGACCGCGGCTGCCACTTCGACACCAACCGCCGTCACAACGCCGCGCTCTCCTGCGACTCCTCCGGCGACGCGCAGCGCGACTTCATCTCCGCCGGCACGCAATAACGTCCCGCCGCCGGCCCCGCGCACCTCGGGCGGCGAACGAGGAAGTTCCAGCGGCAGGGGAGGCAGCACTTGGAGCGGCTCTGCTTCGTCGAGCAGCAGCGGAACGGGACGATCATCATCGTCATCTTCTTCGTCCTCCCGTTCGTCGTCTTCGGGGTCATCTTCGCACCCGTCCTCTGGCCGCCCGCACTAGTCGAATCAGAAACGATCGCAGAAACGGCTCCCCAATGGGGAGCCGTTTCTCTTTGCGCGGCAGCAAATTGCCATTCGTGCCAGTCAGGAAAAAATCATGCCCGCGTAGCCCACGACCGCGTTGCGATCGCCGGACACATCCGCGGACGTCGCATACTTCACCAATTCTGATTTTTTAACTCCCAGGGCATTCAGCGCCGTGAGCATGGCCACGGCCGGTCCCAGACCGCACATGGAAATGTCTTCGTTGCGGCAGGCGTCGTAGAGTCCGCGTGGTTCCAACGCCAGCAATTGTTCGATGGCTTTGCGGTCCTTGATGCGCGTCGCGGCGTCATCCTCGTAATGGTTCAAGTCCGAGGTCGTCAGCAGCAGCACATTCTCCTTTGCACTCTCGAGCACTCGCGCGATTGCTTCGCCCACAATCACCAGGGATTCGAATCGCACGGTTCCCAGAGCCACGGGAACAAAGGTGAAGTCCCGCGCCAGCACCTGAAGAAACGGCAACTGCACTTCCAGCGAATGCTCCGTGCTGTGCGCCACGCTATCCTCGCGCAGCAACGGGCAAGCTTTTTTCAGCGCTTCCGCCAGCGCCTCGTCAATCCGCGCGTCTCCTAGCGGCGTGCGCCAGGCGCCGTTCGAGAGGATCGCCGCCGGCTCACCCCGCGGATGATGCCGCACGCCGAGAATGATGATTTTCCTGGGCAGCGCAATTCGCGCGAGGACCGCGCCGGCCACGTGTCCCGAATAAACGTACCCGGCGTGCGGGACCAGGCACGCCCTTACCGAAATAGGCGATCGGCCCGGATCGCTGCTGGTGTATTTGCGAATGAGCGTTGTTAATTCCGCAGGATCGGAAGGATAAAAGCGTCCGGCAACCGCAGGCTGGCGAAGCATTTTGCCGCTCCGCGAATCAAATAGGCTTCGAGGGTTTCCCTTTGACCTTGTGCGCTTTCGTCGTATCGGGTTCGTAAAAAACGGTCACTTTGTCGCCGTACTGGTAGCCGCCCTTGTCGAC
>JBGQDD010000009.1:0-19106 GCA_041495665.1 Candidatus Acidiferrum sp. | reverse complement strand
CTTTTTCGGTGAACCCAGGCCCTGCTGGCGCAACAACCGGCGCAGTGTTTCGCGACTGAGCGAAAAGCCCTCGCGCTCGACCAGCTTCTCGCAGAGATGGTGATCGTTGAAGCCGGCATAGGTGTTGCGCGCGAGCTGCACGATGCGCTCGCGCACGGCCTCGGGCAGGCGACGGTGGCTGGGTCGCCCGCGATTGGCGTGTGCCAGAGCCGCCTCCCCGTCCTCGCGCATACGTTTCTTTAAGCGTTTAACTTGGCGCATGCTCAGACATCCGTTCGAATGATATCCAAGAAATACATTGACAAGAAGACTACTTTCTGCTATTCTTTCCCGTGTTTGACAAACTTCAACCTCGCCGATCTCTTGATTCTTTCGCAGGTCTAACTCCTACTCCCTGCCCCCTATCCCCTAACTCCCATGGAATCATATCTTTTGCAGACCCCCACCCCCTAACCTCAATCGAATTACATCCTTGCAAAAACCTAGGGGGGACGGGACACCTTCCACTTTCCGATCCCTATCCCCTAGTCCCTACAACCTATCCCCCTTCCTTTCACACTCTTGCGCACTCTTTTGCACTTTTTTGCACTCATGCAAGACTCAACTCTTTTGTTTTCAAGCGATTCCGCACTCTGCGTCAAAAAATCAACCGGGGCGGAGGGACGGTCCAGCGCTCATTCCATCCCTCAACAATCGAACCTGCCTTGCCGCCAATGGTAAAGTGGAGATCGCCATTGAGCATGGCGCTGACGAAACATGGAGTGCGGCGGCTCGCCGCCGCTTTTTTCCGTCTCGCCGCCGATGATTTTTGTAGGGGCGCAGCATCGCTGCGCCCCAGCTTGGCGAGATGAAATGAAGAGAAGGGAACTCTTGTCACTCCGAGACTATCTCGAAGCCGCTATCGAAATTGCGCAGGAAGCCGGGAAAATCCTGGTGGAGGAATTGTCGCGTCCGCTGGACATCGCCTACAAAGGTGACGAAGTGGATCTTGTCACTCAGGCCGACAAGCGCTCGGAACGTTTCATCGTCGAGCGGCTGACCAAATACTTTCCCGACCACGCCATCGCAGCCGAAGAGGGAACCGGGCATGAGAGCGCTTCGGCTTCGGACTGTCGCTGGCACGTCGATCCGCTCGACGGCACCACGAATTTCGCCCATGGGTATCCCTTCTTCTGCGTTTCGATCGCTCTCGCCCAGCGGGATACGCTTCTTGCCGCGGTGGTCTTCAATCCGTTTTACAATGAACTTTTCACCGCCGCACGCGGCGAAGGCGCCACCTTCAACGGCAAGAAAATCCACGTTTCCAAGAATGCCACGCTCTCGACAAGCCTGCTCTGCACCGGCTTTCCGGTGCGCAACCGTAAGGCCAGCCCGAATCTTCAATACTACGGCGACTTCACCCAGCGCTCTCACGGCGTGCGCCGCGATGGCTCCGCCGCGCTGGACCTCGCCGGTGTTGCGGCCGGCCGCTTCGAGGGCTTCTGGGAATTCGGCCTTCAGAAATGGGACACCGCCGCGGGCGTCCTGCTGGTCGAAGAAGCCGGCGGCAAAGTCAGTGATTTCGCCGGAAATCCTTACCAGCTCGGTGGCCCCATCATTCTCGCCACCAACGGGCTGATCCACGAAGAGATGCGCGCCATGGCGCTGGAAATCTCCCGCCGCATTCAGGAACCCGTTAAACCATGAAATTTCTTACCGCACATCCGCGGCTTTCGACGGACCAGGAACGAGGCCCCCAAAATGGGCGTACCCGCTCCGTTGTACGATGTGCTTTGGCTTCAACCCTTTCTCAAATATACTTTAGTGGAACTCGGCGACTCAGTGAAGGAGACTACTCAACATGACTAGGATTGCGTGGATCGCTGCATTGGCGATCGGGCTGGCACTTGCTCCCTCCTCGCAGGGGCAAGATGACTCCCGACAGGCCTGCATTCAGCGGTGCGTCAGTCAGCCGACGCTCGGAGATCCCGAAGTGCAGAGGCAGGAGATCGTCAGCCTCGAAAAAGAAGCGGCGCGCGCCATCCAGCTGAACAATAGCACTTACTTTCGGCGCGTTTACAGCGATGACTTCGCTGGCACACTTTCTCACGGTCAACTGGTAAACAAGACGCAGTGGATCGGAGTGATCGAATCTCCCGCGGTAAAATATGAATCGTTCAACGCTTCGGACATCAAAGTCAGCATCTTCCGAGAGACCGCAGTGGCAACTTGCCTGTGGTCATCGCGCAGCATCGTCAAGGGCCAGCGCATCAGCAGCCAGATTCGCACCGTGCACGTATATGTCAACTCGCCCCGAGGCTGGCATGTGATCTCCGGCCAGGCGACCAACCTGCCTCCGGACGTGCAGCAGCCGCTGTAGCGTATTGCCGGTTTCAGCGGCGCATCGCGTGTCGCGTTGACGCCCCGTAAAGCGAATGTTACGCTCGCCGCTCGCTTTCCAAACGCATGCGCGCCGTCGACTTGATCCGCAAGAAACGTGATTCCGGGGAACTCTCCCGCGAAGAAATCGATTTTCTGGTTTCCGGCTACACCCGCGGAGAAATACCCGACTACCAGATGGCCGCGTGGCTCATGGCCGTGTGGATTCGCGGCCTGAACCGCTCCGAGATCGCGGACCTCACTGAAGTGATGCTGTACTCCGGAGAAGTCCTCAACCATTCCGAAATTCCCGGCAAGAAAGTGGACAAGCACTCCACCGGCGGGATCGGCGACAAGACTTCTCTCATTCTTGCTCCCATCGTGGCGGCGGGCGGCCTTACGGTTCCGATGATCAGCGGACGCGGCCTCGGCCACACCGGCGGCACGCTCGACAAACTGGAAGCGATTCCAGGCTTCAACGTGAATCTGTCGCTCGACGAATTTCGCCGGGTTCTGCGCGAATGCGGCATGGGCTTGATCGGGCAAACCGCGCAGATCGCTCCCGCCGACAAAAAGATCTACGCGCTCCGCGACGTTACTTCGACCGTCGAAAATATCGGCCTCATCTGCGCTTCCATCATGAGCAAGAAACTTGCCGAAGGCATTGATGCGCTGGTCCTCGACGTGAAGACGGGCTCCGGCGCCTTCATGAAGAAAGAGGAAGATGCGATTCGCCTCGCCGAAGTCATGGTCGAAACCGGCAAGCGCATGGGCAAAAAAGTGGTGGCGCTCATCACCGGCATGGATCAGCCGCTTGGCCGCATGGCCGGCCATTCGAACGAAGTTGTCGAGTCCATCGAAGTCCTCAAAGGCCGCGGCCCCGCCGATCTCAAAGACTTGAGCCTCGACCTCTCCGCCTGGATGTTCCATCTCGGTGAGAGAACGAAGAGCGTGGAAGAAGGCCGCCGGCTTGCCGAAACCATGATTGCCACGGGCCAGGCACTCGAAAAATTCCGGCAAGGGATTCGCTTGCAAGGCGGCGATGAGCGCGTCATTGACGAGCCGGAGCGCCTGCCCACCGCGCGCCTGCATTTCGACGTAGCGAGTTCCACCAGCGGCTTCATCACCGGCACCAACTGCGAGCAGTTTGGAATCGCGCTCGCCATGCTCGGCGGAGGCCGCGAAAAGAAGGAAGACAAGATCGATCACAGCGTCGGCCTCGAATTCCACAAGCGCATCGGCGATCGCGTGGAAAAGGGAGAACCACTAGCCACGATTCATTACAATAGCGACGCCAAACTTGCCGAAGCGAAGAGCCGCATCGCGGACAGTTATCACATTGGCGAGGAAGCTCCGCGCGAAAAGCAGCGTCTAGTGCGCCGCTTGATTGGCGCTTGAATCCGTCGTCTGGAGAGGGGTGTTCATGGGACGTTACACTGGAGTGCTCGGCATGGCCGTGATTTTGGGATTGGCGTGGCTATTCTCCACCAATCGACGCGCGATCAAGCTTAAGACCATCGCTTGGGGCCTCGGGCTCCAGTTGGCGCTTGGCTTTTTCGTTCTCCGTTCCAGTGTAGGCAGTTCGGTGTTTGGTTTCCTGGGCGCCGGCGCAAACAAGCTGTTGAGCTTTTCCTATGCGGGTTCCGCGTTCGTCTTCGGCGACATTGGTCTGCCGAAGGAACTTTCCCGGCTGGGTTTTTCGTTTGCCTTCCAAGTACTTCCCACGATCATGTTTATTGCCGCATTCTTTGCGGTTCTTTATCACCTCGGCGTGATGCAGCTCATCATCCGCGCTGCTGCGTGGATTATGACCCGCGTGATGGGCGCCAGCGGCGCGGAATCCCTCAACGTCGCCGCCAGCATCTTCATGGGCCAGACAGAAGCGCCGCTTACTATCCGCCCTTTTCTTCCTACTCTCACCAAGTCGGAACTTATGGTCGTGATGACCAGTGGGATGGCGCACATCTCCGGCGGCATGATGGCCGGGTACATCCAGGTGGGCGGCGCCGATCCAAAAAACCTTTTGACCGCAGTCATCATGACGGCGCCGGGAACGCTGCTGATGGCCAAGATGCTCGTGCCGGAAACCGAGCAGCCGCTCACCGCCGGCCGCGTGGAAATGCCACCCATGGAAAAAGAAACCAATCTTCTGGGCGCCATCGCGCGCGGGACTGTCGATGGTTTGCATCTCGCGCTCAATGTCGGCGCCATGCTGATTACCTTCATCGCCTTGCTCGCGCTGGTCAATGCCCTCATGGGCGGCGTTCACAACTGGCCGCACATGGCCTGGTTCCCGGAAAGTCTGCAGACTGTTTTCGGCTGGATCTTCGCGCCGGTTGCCTGGCTGATCGGTGTGCCCTGGCATGAAGCGGCAAAGATTGGCAACTTGCTCGGGACGCGCATGGTCATCAACGAATTTGTCGCTTTTGGCCAGCTTGGCCTAATGAAGGGCTCGCTCGATCCGCGCACCTTTGCAATTGCCACTTTCGCTCTCTGCGGCTTCGCCAACTTCAGCTCCATCGGCATCCAGATCGGCGGCATCGGCGCGCTCGCGCCGGAGCAGCGCAGCCAGCTCGCGAAATTCGGCATCCGCGCCATGCTCGCCGGCACTATGGCAAACTTAATGTCGGCTGCCATTGTGGGGATTCTTTCGTGAGCGCAAAAAAGAGCTCTAAGACCAAGATTCCGAAAACGAATACGTCCTCAACCAGCGGTTCATCGGAACACGAGTTCGAGCGCGCCGGGGAAGCGGCCGACTTCATTTTTTCCCAGACGAATTTAAGGCCCAAGATTGCCTTGGTTCTGGGCTCCGGCCTTGGCGCTTTCGCGGACGAATTCGCCGATGCCGCGAAAATTCCCTACGTGGAAATTCCGCACTTCCCTCAATCGACCGCCATTGGCCACGCGGGGAAGCTCGTCATCGGAAAGGTGGGAGCAATTCCTGTTGTGGGGATGCAGGGCCGCGTCCATCTTTATGAAGGCTATTCCGCGAAGGAGGTGGCCTTTCCCATTCGCGTTTTCGCGCGCATGGGCGTAAAGGCCGTGATCCTCACCAACGCCGCGGGCGGCATCAAACGAGAATTGGTGCAGGGCCGGCTGGTGGTGATCAGCGATCACATCAATTTGCAGGGCGTCAATCCGCTTTCGGGTCCGAACGACGAGAGATTCGGCTTGCGCTTCCACGACATGACCGCGGCGTACGACCGCCGATTTCGCGAAATGACAGTCGGTGAAGGAAACCGCATGGGCATTGGGATGTATGAGGGCGTATACGCGGGACTTCTTGGGCCAAGCTATGAGACCCCGGCGGAGATTCGCTATTTGCGTACGATCGGCGCAGATCTCGTTGGCATGTCCACGGTTCCGGAAGTGATCGCCGCGCGGCATAGCGGCATGCGCGTGCTGGGCATCTCCTGCGTGACGAATGCGGCGGCAGGAATCCTGGATCAGCCGCTTAACCACCTGGAAGTGCTGGAGACGGCGGAGCGTGTGAAAGGACAATTCATCGGTTTGCTGAAAGCGGTGATTCCGCGAATTGCCGAGGCGATAGCGTGAGCGAATATGAAACCCTGATTTTGGCCGCAAGGCAGGCGAGGGAAAACGCGCATGCGCCGTACTCCAATTTTCGCGTGGGCGCCGCGCTGCGGGCCACCTCCGGCAGAATTTTTGGCGGCTGCAACGTTGAAAATGCTACTTATGGACTCACCGTTTGCGCCGAACGCATCGCCATTTTCAAAGCCATCAGCGAAGGCGAGCGCGGCTTCGACGCCATTTCCGTGGTAACCGACACTGATACGCTGACGCCTCCCTGCGGCGCTTGCCGCCAGTTGATCTGGGAATTTTGCGGCGACGTTCCCGTGATCATGGCGAACCTTAAAGGCAAAACGGAAACAATCCAAATGAAGGATCTGTTCCCTAAACCCTTCGATTCCTCCCACCTATAAGAAGAGGAAAGCCGAAAATGAAAACTCTTGGTGCGAAATACAAAGCGATTTCAGCGCGCGTGCTTTTCCGTGCGATTGCTTTCTGTCTGGTGCCTGCTGCATGGGCGCAGGCGCCATCCAAGCAACCGGTGTCCGTCGACCTGCTGATCACCGGCGGCACGATCGTCACGATGGACCCCAGTCGTCGCATCCTCGAGGATGGCTTCCTGGTTGTGCGTGGAGATGAGATTGTCGCGGTTGGATCTGGTTCCGGCGCCGGCCTCCAATTTGCGCCAAAAGGAATGATCGTCAAGCAAAAGATCGATGCGCGCGGCAAGTTGGTGCTCCCGGGATTCATCAACGGCCACACTCATGTGCCGATGACCTTGCTCCGGGGCTTGAAGGATGACGTAACCCTGGAAGAGTGGCTGACAAAATTCATCTTCCCCGCCGAAGCCAAAAACGTAAACGAGGAGTTTGTGCGCTGGGGCACGCGGCTGGCAGCCGCTGAGCAGATTCGTGGCGGAATCACCACCTTTGCCGACATGTACTATTTCGAGGACGCCATCGCTGAAGAAACGAAGGCCGCCGGCATGCGCGGCGTGCTGGGCGAGACCATCCTCGACTTTCCCGCTCCGGACAATAAGAACAACGCGGTCATGCTCGAGTACACGGAAAAATTCCTGAAGCGCTGGCAGGGCGATCCGCTGATTCACGCCGCGGTTGCGCCGCACTCGATCTACACAGATTCCGAGAAGACATTAAAGGACTCCGCCGCACTCGCCAGGAAGTACAACGCGCCGATCCTGATTCACGTGGCCGAGACGAAGAGAGAATTGAACGATAGCCGCGAGAAAAATGGCACCACGCCGGTGCAGTACCTCGACAAGCTTGGCATTCTCGGGCCGGACGTGCTCGCGGCGCACTGCATTTTTGTGGACGAGACGGACCGCAAGATACTCGCGCAGCGGCAAGTAGGGTGCGTGCACAATCCTTCGAGCAATATGATGCTGGCGAGCGGGGTCTCGCCAGTGCCGGAATTGCGCGCGGCGGGCGTGGCGGTCGGGTTGGGCACGGACGGTCCGGCGGGCAGCAACAATGACCTGGACTTGATGGAAGAGATGGACGTTGCGGCAAAGCTCCAGAAAATCGCCAAGATGGATCCGCAGGCGCTGGGAGCCAAGGCCGTCGTCGAAATGGCCACCATCGAGGGTGCGCGGGCGCTGCACATGGAAAAGGAGATTGGTTCGCTCGAAGCCGGGAAGAAAGCGGATATTATTTTGATTGGCCTTGATGCGCCGAACGCCGTGCCGATGTACGATTTCTATGCGCAATTGGCGTATGCGTTGAAGGGAAGCAACGTGGAGACCGTTATCATCGGCGGCCGTGTGGTGATGCGTGACAAAAAGCTGCTCACGGTGGATGAACCGGCAGCGATTGCCAAAGCGAGAGAATTCAAGAGCAAAATCGAGGCCGCGCTGAAGTAAGCCAGGAAGAAATGAATTCAGAAAACAAGGAAGCACAAGCCCCGCGGGGACATGAAAGAATGAAGCCAGGCCCCGGCATCTCCGCATCTCTGGGTGCGATCTTGAGCTCGCTCGCAACGATAGGGTGCTGCCTTCCTCTGGGATTCGCGGGCGCGCTTGGGGCGGCAGGCGCTAGTGCGTTTGTGCAAAGGTTCCGGCCTTGGCTCCTGGCGCTTTCCATCGCGCTGCTGGGAATTGGATTCTGGCAACAGCGCCGCGCGAGGCTTTGCTCGGTGAAACGAAGTTATTTGAGCGCGGTACTGCTTTGGACCGCCGTCGTGTTCGTTGTGGCGATGATCGTTTTCCCTCAGGAAATCGCAGGGTTCATCGCCGATCATTTTTCAAGGGCAGCGCTGTGAAGAAGAAATTCTTCGCGATTGCCGTTGCTGTGGTCACACTGCTTCTTGTAGCTGTGTACTTGCGGATGGATTCTTCCGCGCCGCCCGGTCAAGAACCTCTCGCCACGCTCATGACCGCGAATTTCGCTGCGTTCGAACAGTCCTTTGACAATTCCACGGATGGGCACCGGCTGGTCCTCCTTCTTTCTCCCACTTGAGCAACTTGTCTGCGGGGGGCCTCCGCAGTCGAACAACTCTTGCAACGCCATTCGGACCCTACACTCCGGGTGCTGGTGGTGTGGGAGCCGGTGCTTCCGACGGACTTGCGTTCACCAGTGAATGGGGCGCTGGCGAGAATCCCCGACCAGCGCGCCAGACAGTTTTGGGACCCGCAGCATCTCGTCGCAAAAGAGCTGCGCAGAATTGAGGGTGAAAACCCGGGACAACCGAAGCCCGATTGCTGCGTCGACCGGGGGTTTTTCTGGGATCAGGCCATTCTCTTTGCACCACATGCAAAGTGGCGGCAGACACCCTCGGCCGTTTTCTGGAACGGCCCGGTCGTTCGCGTGGCTTCTGCTCTCCAGCAGGCGCTTCAGAATCACCCCTAGTGGCGCGCCCTCAGGACTTGGCGTAGCACAGTCCGCAGCGGAAGCGTCTTTCCTGCTTCAGTTCCACCACATGGACGATCTGCCCGCGGACAAAAATAGCGTGTGCGCCCGGCGAGTAGGGAACAGCCACTTCGATTTCGGTGTTCGCAACGTAAGCCTTCCGGCTCTTGAAGCGGAGTCCGCCGCGGGAAATGTCTTCACATGTCACGATATCGTCGCCAAAGGTGTAACTCCGGATGCACGCTTTGAAATTCGCCTTGGCGCGCACGTGCTTGCGCCTGTTTTCGGAGCGCGCCGCTGGCTGCGCTGCGGGCGCTGGATCCGGTAACACGGCCGCGAGTGTTTCAACAGGCGCTGTTTTTTCCTCACCTTCCAGCGGCGCTGTCCCCAGCAGAATCGGTTCGCCGCTGGCATCGTCAGTAGCGCGCTTCCAAAACGTTGAGGATCCGCAGCTCTTGCAAGAGCGGACAATCCCCTCGTTGACGAGGTACACGTCCGATTCGAGGTCGCTCTGTTGAACCAGTTCGCGGGCCTTACAACTGCTGCACTGCAGCCATACACGGCTGGCCACTTTTTCGGAGTCCGTCATGCTGGGGAATTTGGAGCCCCACAGGTCCATCTGCGGGTCCAGGAAGGCCACGCCGTAGGTGTAGCTCTTGCCATCAGCGCCGAGCTGACCGACGACGCGAACCTCCGCTTCTTTATTGGTGTCGAGCCGACGGATGATCAGCTCTTGTTCTGGGGAGAGTGTATATTGCGAAACGATGCCAGCGCCGTGGCGGCTGAGCAGGACCGTTTTGGTCTGCTCGGAAAACATCTTGCCTTCCATGTCGCTGCCCACTAACAGTATTGCAATTTCTCTCGGAATTCGGCTGCTGCGGCGCACGCCTTCTGGAGGCATTCCCACCCCACGCTGAGGTTGCCCAGGAACTCACAAGATGTTACTTGGATTTCTCCGCCGAAGTCACTGATTTTGTATATGCCTGTTTTTTCATGCTCAACAGTTGCTCTTGACTCTGAGTGCTGATGCCGCTCGAGAAGAGATGAACGTCAAAAATCATTTGATAAATGATAAATTGTCAAGCCCGGAGAGGCGAGTTGGGGGTAGAATGTGCCTCTATCTTGCCGAGAGGTAAAGTCATGGACCAAGAGCGGCGACGAGCGCCACGATTCCCATTTATTGCTTCGGCGGAAGTATTGGCGGAAAGCGCGGGCACGCGACTGGCCGCGCGCATCAGCGACATCAGCACCACTGGCTGTTATGTGGATACGATTAATCCTTTGGTGGACGGGACCGCCGTGCGCTTGAAGATTCTCACCGAAACACACGTCTTCGAAGCGCCGGCCACGGTGGTCTATGCACATACACATCTTGGGATGGGATTGAGGTTTGGAGAAGTCCTGCCAAATGCGCAGGATGTGCTGCAGAACTGGCTGCCAGCCGCGAGCTAAGGTCAGCGAGTCTTCAACTCCGATAACAGTAGTGGAAACCGGCTTCCTTGCGGCCGCAACGGGGTCGCCGCCGTTATTTCTTATTGCCGATACCGGCCTTAGCAGGCGTATGATGGCCCTGTCGTTTCCGCCCTCGACACCCAGCCTCCCAGTTTTGCGCAAGACCGTGGGGTGTCTGATGCCAGCGATTGCGCGTCGTTTCGAGTACTCCTTGGAAATTGAATGAGCGGCTGAATTTGTGGTCCCTGCCGGGCGATTTCCGGGCACGGGCGCGAATAGCCTATTGCAAGCCCTTTGGAATCGATTCGTTCGCCATCGGACTGCAACTGCTGGCCTCTGTAGGAGAATGGAAATAGCTCTCCAACGAAGCCCTCTCGATGGTCCAGCTAGATTCGAAGAAACCTTTGGGAATTAGCGCGAAAGAGCCAGCAGCGATTCGTTGAGCTTGGTCAGGTCGGAGTCGAGCCGGTAGTAGCCGGATCGCCAGCCTGCCGGAGTCTCATTCGGCGGGAAGTTCAGCACGGCAAAGTCGTTTGCCGTCTCCTGCTCGTTGGCCAGCTTCGGGAACTGATCGCCGACATAGGTAGCGGCGTGCTCGCTGACGACGCGTTCACTCTCACCAACCGAGAGAACAGCGCGAAGCATACCTTGATTTTTTGCATGGGGTTGGCAAAAGTAAAGGGTTGGCATACCTCGGAATCATCGGCGAATCGAGGAGAAGTTTGAATAGTACTTTGGGGCAAGTGGCCGCGCGAATTAACGAAGAATGCTCGAGTGCCTCTCTGATGTCACATAACTTGTGATGCTGCAATGACTTAGAGAATTATCCCGGTCTTTTCGAAGTTACGATCCGATAACCAAAGAGAACGGTTCCCAAAATGAAACACGTTGCCGCCTTCCCCAACTGTGGCTCAGCGCGGCAAACACAGCCGTTAGAATAAAGAGGACAGTAGCTGTGTAGTAGAAAGCTGGGAGGTAGGATAAGTCCGTCTTCTTTGTCATGGGTCTCCTGCACGCCCCCGCTGGTACTATGCCAAAGTCGTGAGCCCGGCACCATTTCAAGAGATGTAACCCCTTCGCACTGGTTCCGCTTTTTTCAATTCCAACTCTCGACCACCAAGGAGCGGAGAAGTGTCCTCATTCCACGGGGAGAGCTCAGCAGCCGATGCGCTCAGGGGTGAAGCATTTCCAAGGCCGCGAGTGCATAGATCGCGGCGCAATCGACTATTTTTCGCAGGTCGACATATTCGTTCGGTCCGTGCGCCACGGAGAGCAGGCCGGGACCGTAAGCGTAAGCCGGAACGCCCTGCGCGGCGTAGAAGCGATTCTCCAGCAGGCCGGGACACATCTCAAAACGGGGCGCTTCGCCCGTAACCGCTCGTACGCTGCGAGCAAGTGCTTTGCCGAGCGGCTCCTCCTCACGGCACGCGGAGGATTGCCCCTCTTGCAGAATCTCCCATTCCAAAGGGATGCCTTCGCGCTTGCAACTCTCTAGGACCGCGATCAATCGGGCCTTCTCGTCGTCCAGGTTTTCCTCGGGATTGATTCGCCGGTCGATGCTGAACCAGCACTCCTCCGGCACCACGTTGAAGTTTGCGCCACCTCCGCTTTGCCCGCCCAGCATCAGAATCGAGTTGTGGGCGTGTTCCGCCCCAACGTTGAAGTTGGTGAGGCGCCGCTCCACGTGACTTTTCAACTCCTGAAGCTTCTGAACGACGAAATGCATGCGCTCGAACGCGTTTTCCCCCTGGTGCTGCAAACCAACGTGTGCGGATTTTCCGAGCACACGAACGCGCAACGAAATGGCCCCGCGGTTTGCGTTCCACACGACGCCGCTGGTCGGCTCCGCCAAAAGCATGCCGATGCCGCCGCGGCCCAATCGTCCCTGCGTTGCCAGCCACGCCGAGCCGCCTTCCCCTCCCGTCTCTTCATTGGGGACCAGTGTTAGAGCGATTCTCCCGCCGAGTTTTGAGCCACATTCTTTCAGCGAGAGAATCGCATAGAGCATGGCGACAATCCCGCTCTTCATGTCGCAGGAGCCACGGCCAAACAAGAAATGGTCCTTGCGCGAAGGCTGGAATTGCTCCCTGGACTGCGCGGGAACAACATCGTAATGTCCGTGAAAGTAGAGGACGCGTTCTCCCCGTCCATAGTTGGCAACCAGACAGATGGGACTGTCGCCGGCGCGTACTTTCGGCTTGCCGGCCTCCAGGTGCTCACATTCGAGGCCCACTTGATGTAATCGATTTTCCAGAAGATCGGTGCAGGCGCGATAATTCTTCCCTGGTGGGTTCTCCGTAGGTATGGCCACTAGCTCGGCCAGCAGCGCGGCCATCTTGTCCTCGCGTTGTCGGAGCCACTCCAGTAGCGAGCTGGTTTTTACGGTATCTTCGCGCACTCGTTTCATCATGTCGCATCATGCTAGGAATTCAGACGCGCGACGCCAAGCTCCATTTTGGTGTCAGCGGGCCGGCAATCAGGTTTCTCTGGCCCGCTCCCTTCAAGAGCGATCAATCAAGAGCGATCAATCGATTCCGTTAAGATTCAGCAGGCTGTGGTAGTCTGTGCCGCAATACAAACATCCAGCGGAGAAAACGCATGACCACTGTCACAATCCCGTATCCCGTGTTGCGGTGGGTCGGGCTGCTGTGGACATTGGTGTGGCTCCCGGCCTATATACGATTTTGGGGCTGGGCCAATCTGCTGCACTTGTGCGATATCGCGGTGCTACTCGGATGCGCGGGATTGTGGTGGGGAAATTCCTTGTTGATTTCCAGCCAGGCGGTCAGCTCGCTGGCGGCGGGGATTTTTTGGTCCGTCGACATTGGCTGGCGGCTGGTGACGGGACGATTTCTGCTCGGCGGCACGGACTACATGTGGGATGCGCGCGTACCTCTTTGGGCCCGGCTGCTTTCGAGCTTTCACGTCGGTCTTCCCTTGGCGCTGCTGTGGGCGATGCGGAAAATAGGATACGACCGCTGCGCTCTGGCATTGCAGGCAGCCATCGCGGCGGGCCTCTTCATCGCCTCGCGCTTCTTGCCCTCGGGGTTCAATATGAACTATGTGTATCAAGATCCTCTCTTTCATCGGTCCTGGGGACCTGCTCCCGTGCACCTCGCCGTGATTTTTGTTGGAGCAGTCGCGCTTATCTATTGGCCGACCCACCTTTTCTTGAGCTGGATGTTTCCGGTGGCGGGCGCTGCCAAGTGACGTGTTGAGCCAGGCAATTCAGGAACGGGAGAATATGGCCGCGGACGCAGAAAAGAATCGAGAGAAATATCTCGCCATGCTGAAGACCGCCGTGGAAGAGGCGCGCGTGGGGCTCAGCGAAGGAGGAATCCCCATCGGTGCCGCGTTGTTCGAACGCACTGGAAAACTGCTGGGAAGCGGCCACAATCGCAGAGTGCAGGAGGGCGATCCTTCGGCGCATGGCGAGACGGATGCGTTTCGCAAAGCGGGCCGGCAACGGAGTTACCGCGACAAAATCATGGTGACCACGCTGGCTCCGTGCTGGTATTGCAGCGGCTTGATCCGCCAGTTTGGGATTGGCGCCGTGGTGGTCGGGGAGTCCGTGAATTTCCGTGGCGGGGTCGATTGGCTGCGCGAGAACGGCATCGAAGTGTTCGACGCCCATTCGGACGAATGCGTCCAGATGCTCGCCAAATATGTGGTGGAGCATCCGGATGTATGGCGAGAAGATATCGGAGAAGAGTGAATTCGGTAGTGGGGTCTTTAGACCCGTTCTTCTCTTGGTGAGAAGGCGGCGAAAGACCGCGAAACTAGGCGAACCTCTCGGAACGGGAGAATGACCCTTCGGTAGTGGGTGAGTTCCCGATGAGAGCGTTATGCGGTCGATTGGATCGCTTCCGAGTGCGCCCTCAATCGCAAGTGCGTCAGGAATGGCCACATCTCCGGTTTGCCGAGTATGGGGCTGAGTGATCGCCGGCATCGGAAGGGGAGCCGCAACGCTGGAATAGTTTCCGGATCGTCCGAGAAACTCTCTAGCACCTCTCGTGCTACACTCTGCTGCGTACGGCGGCGACGTTCCCGATCCTCAACTTCTCCCAGACTGACGTGCTCTATGATTTCGAGTTCCGTGCGACCATCCTGCCTGCTCGCCATTGTGGTTGTCACCACGAGTTTCCTATGCGCCGCCGACCGCCTGCCCGCGATCGCGGCCAACGATAATCGCTCTTCCGCGGGCGAACTCCACGATGGTGTCCTCACTATATCCCTGGAGCTTGGCGAAGGGCAGTGGCATCCCGAGAGCGAGGAAGGCGAAGCTCTCACGGTGTACGCCATCGGCGAACGGGGCCGGTCGTTGCAGAATCCGGGCCCGCTCATTCGGGTGCCGCAAGGCACGGAGATCCACGCCACCGTGCACAATGCGCTGCCCGTGGCCGCCACCGTCCATGGCTTGCACGAACGACCCGGCAACGAGAAGGATGCCTTCCTTCTGCAGCCCGGCGCGACGCAAGAGATGCGCTTCAAAGCGGGCGAACCGGGCGCTTACTACTACTGGGCCTCCACAACCGATAGCACGCTGAAGCAGCGCATGCCGATGGAAACCCAGATGGCCGGAGCCTTCATCGTCGACCCGCCAGGTGCCGCCACAACGGACCGTGTCTTCGTCATCGGTGTCTGGTACAAGGAAGTTCCCTTCCGCGCAGGTTCTCCGGAAGTTGCGACGATCAACGGCAAGTCCTGGCCCTACGCCGAACGCTTCACCTTCCAGGTAGGGGAAACCGTGCGCTGGCGATGGCTGAACCCCAGTGTTACCGAGCATGCCATGCACCTCCACGGCTTCTACTATCACCTGGACGGTGCCGGCGACGCTGAACGCTACAAGTCCTACAACGAAGCCGAGCGTCCCCTGATCGTGACCAGGTTCATGGAAACGGGTCAGACCTTCGACATGACATGGGTTCCCGAGCGCGCCGGGCGCTGGCTATTTCACTGCCACATGTTGATTCACATGTCGCCTCCGGAATGGCGATCGCTCGTCGAGAAGCCGGAACAAGGTGCGGTCCCGACACCTGTGCATGAACACTCCTATCCCGCCGAGACGCAGCACGCCGGCATGGGAGGCTTGATTCTCGGCATCACGGTGGTCGGTGGGACGGAAAGTGCGAAGCCGTCCGCTTGGCATACACAGCGGAAACTGCAACTGACCCTCGATGAACATATCGGCGTCCAGCCACGCTACGCTCTCCAGCTACGCGACCTCGCCCAGTCGCCGTCCCCATCGCCGGAATCCACGACTCCACAATTGATCGGCCCACCCATCGTGCTCACCCGCGACCAGCCAGTGGAAATTGAACTGGTCAATCACTCTACGCAGCCCACCGCCATTCACTGGCATGGGATTGAACTCGAAAGCTACTACGATGGGGTTGCCGGTTGGACCGGGACGACACAGCAAACAACGCCGCCTGTCAACCCAGGGGAATCCTTTGTGGTCCGAATGGCGCCACCGCGCGCCGGCACGTTCATTTACCATACGCACTGGCACGACCAGGACCAGTTGGAAAACGGCATTTATGGTCCGCTCATCGTGCTGCCAACTGGCCAGAAATTCGACCCCGCGTCCGACAAGACCTTCCTCTTCAGTTTGGGTGTTTTCAAACCCTTCGGACACCTGTTGCTGATCAACGGTCATCCCCAGCCCGCGCCTTTGAGGCTGGTTACCGGGAGAAAATACCGCTTCCGGCTCATCAATATCTCACCCGACAACGCGCGCATGCGGGCCTCGTTGCGGAAAGCAGGAACTCCCGTGCAGTGGCGCATCATCGCCAAAGACGGCGCTGACCTGCCGCCAACGGCAGCGACACTGCAAACGGCGGAGCTCGGTATCACTGTCGGCGAGACGTACGATTTCGAATACGAAGCTAGCACCCCGCAAGACTTGGCGCTTGAAGTCTACTTGCCTGGCCCCAAGTTGCGCGTAACACAGGGATTGGTGTTCGCGGCTAGCCGCCCCGGCAAATAGTCTGCACCTACCTGGATCCACATTGGAATGAACTCCGCTACCTTCCATCCTCGGTCGAAAACGTTGACCGGCGCGGTTGTGCACTTTGCTGATGACTGCTACCTGTCGGACTTCCAGTCCGCGATGGCCCTGATAAGTTCCACTGGATGTAGGCTGGCAAGTCATACCCGTGGCAAACCTGGATTTCGCCGTTCATTGGAGCGCAGCGGATCTGACGATTCTGGACGTATTGTCGCCCACTCGGAAACAAGCGTGCGTTGCTACTGGGTCGTAAGGTCGGTTTGCAGGAAACTGACCCAGTACCGGAACGTCGGGAATGGACTTCTCGCGCGTTCAGTGTTATCTCTAGGGCGGCTCCGGCATTGAAAAGTGCCTAACCATTCCCGGGCACAATCGCGAGTTCCTTTGGTAGGCAGTTCATCTTTTTCGTCGGAGGCCATCGGGGATCTGTTGCAAGAGTGTCGTGGGCTCAGGGAGCGGGAGGAATTTATGTTTGAGACGCCTGAAGAGGTCAAGCAGAAAGAGCCGAAAGGATTTTGGATCGGCATCGTAGTAGTTGTCGCCGCGCTTGCCGTCGGCGGATATTTCTTCGTCAAGTCCAGAGGCAATATAAATAAGCAAACATCCGCGGCCGGCGCGTCCGCGGTGGTCAAGGGGAACGCCGATCCTGTTCATGATTTGAAGATCCAGCGCACCACAATGAATAAGGATCGCAACGGTACGATGGCCGTCTGGCTCGTGACCATCGAGAATAAATCCCAGGTGTACAGCTACAGCAAGATCGAGTATGAGACTACTTACGTCGGCGCCGACAATCACGCCATCCTGGTCAACACGGGCACACTTCCCGGTACCATCACCCCGGGCGAACACAAAAATTCCGAAATCAATGACGCGCTCTACCCGGCGGGCACGGCATGGTACAAGATTCGAATCACTGGCGCGACTTCCGCGGCTCAATAGCCCGTAGTTCGTTTCGAATCGAGAACGATGGCTGCTTCCCTAGATGAATTCCCGCAGGGTAAAAATCCAGAGAAGTTCAATATTGCCGAGCACTTCGTGGATTCGCCGGCCGCGTTGCACCCCGAGCGACCCGCCATTGTTGGCGAACCGCGCGAAGTAAGCTACGGCGAACTAGCCGCGCTCGTAAATCGCGCGGGGAATGCGCTGCGGGCGCAAGGCGTTTCCCGGGGAGATCGCGTTCTGATTGTGCTGCTGGATTCCGTGGAGTTTGTCGCTGCTTTTTTTGGCGCCGCAAAAATCGGTGCGGTGGCCGTGCCCGTGAATCCCTTCGCGCGATCTTCCGACTACATTCATTACCTCGAGAATTGCGAGCCCCGGGCGGCGATTATTCATTCCCAGTCGCTTGCCGAGTTTTTGCCGGCCTCGAGCGTGCTCCCCCAAATTCCGATTGTCGTCGTCGGCGAGGAAAAAATCGACCTGCACGGCGTGTCCTGCGCCAAGTGGAGTGCATGGACAGCGGCGGCCAGCGAACAGCTCGCGGTGGCGGACACTTCGCCTCACCATCCCGCATTCATGCTGTACACGTCCGGCAGCGGCGGTGCGCCCAAAGCGGCGGTGCATCGCCACGCGGACATGCTGGTCGCCAGCCGGAATTATGCGCAATCCGTTCTCGGCCTGCGCGCCGACGACCTGACCTTCTCTGTTTCAAAACTATTTTTTGCCTACGGCCTGGGAAACGGAATGTATTTCCCTCTTTCCGTCGGCGCACGCACGGTGTTGAATCCGGAGCGAACCAACGTGGCGCATGTGATCGAGATGATGGCGCGTCACCGGCCGACCGTTTTCTTCGCTGTGCCGACCTTTTACGCCGCGGTCTTGCGGGAAGCGGAGCGGGCAGGCCCGTACGTGGATTTTTCTTCGGTACGCAAGTGTGTTTCAGCGGGTGAAACGTTGCCCGCTGAAATCTTCCACGCGTGGAAGCGCCAATTCCATCTCGAAATCCTGGACGGAATTGGCTCGACGGAGATGCTGCACATTTTCATCTCGAGTGTTCCCGGAAAATGCAAGCCGGGGAGCTGTGGTCTTCCCGTGCCGGGTTACGAATGCAAGATCATGGATGACAACGGAGAATCGGTGCGTGGCGGCGAGATCGGCAATCTCTGGGTGCGCGGCGCGAGCGCGTTTGCGGAATACTGGCGGCTTCCCGAACTGACCGCGCGCACGAAACGCGGGGATTGGATCGTGACCGGCGACAAATTCTCTTGCGATTCGGACGGTTATTACCACTACGGCGGGCGCGCGGACGACATGCTGAAAGTCGCAGGCATGTGGGTTTCGCCGATGGAAGTGGAGAACGCGCTGCTGGGGCACCCCCACGTGGCCGAAGCCGCCGTGGTCGGTGCCACCGATGAGCGGGGACTTTCGTATTCCGTGGCACACGTGGTGTTGCGTGGAGACGTCCAAGGCTCGGAGAAACTGGCGGGCGAAATTTGCGAGCACGTCAAGGCGCGGCTCGTCTCGTACAAAGTGCCTCGTGATGTGCGATTCTGCCGCGAGCTGCCGAAGACCGCGACGGGGAAAATTCAGCGCTTCAAGCTGCGCGAGCAGCGACCTACGTAGAACAGTTGTCAGCGAAAATGGATGGGGCATCTTTGATTCTCAGGCTGCATCGAGATAAGTGTCGTAGGAAGAAGCGATAGCGCGGACTTCCGCGAGAGTCTGTTCGCGAAGGATTTTGCCGTCTTCGAGAATCGTTTCGAGAGCATTGTTGGACGGAACGGGTGCGCCGTCAACGACTTCAACGGTGGCGAAATCCTTACCGTTTTGGATGAGATTGAAGCGGCCTCCCCGGCTGGCTTTGCTGGGATCGGTTTTTGGATTTTTGTAAACGTTGTGCCATTGGCCGTTGCGATCGATGGCGGAACATTTTAGTGCGAATTTGAGCGTGT
>JBGQDD010000008.1:0-19408 GCA_041495665.1 Candidatus Acidiferrum sp. | reverse complement strand
TCGTAATGCTCGCGGCCAATTCGCTCGCCGATCTTGCCGGCCGCACTTTCGCGGGGAGCCTGCAATGAAGCCCCTTCAGAAAGTGGCCGCCTCCATCCTGTGCGCGATCTTCGTCTTGATGGTGCTCGCCACCTTTCTGCTACCGGCTCCTTATGCCCGGCAGTTTAGAGACATCCCCAACGCCGGTCCTTCGACCGCTCATCCCCTTGGCACTGATGCCCTGGGCCGTGATTCCTTGTCGCGATTGCTCTACGGCACGCGTGTTTCCTTGCTCCTCGCGCCGGCCGCCGCCCTTCTCTCAACTCTAATCGCCGCTTTGTTGGGGAGCGTAGCAGGTCTCCTGGGCGGCTGGTTCGAACGCATCGTCCTCGCGGCCACGGATCTCTCTCTCGCTTTGCCCTGGCTCTTTCTTCTTCTCGTTGTGCGAGCCATGTTGCCTCTCGATGTTCCTCCGCTCGTGTCCGTCGTCATCGCTTTCTTGATGATGGGTCTGCTGGGCTGGCAGGCTTCAGTTCGCGTCATCTGCGCTGCCGCGCGCGGCGTCCGGGATTCCGATTTCCTGCTCTTGGCGCGCTCCTCCGGCTGCAAACCCGCGCGCCTCTTGCTGCGTCACGTAGCGCCAAACCTGCGCCCGCTTTTCTACGCGCAATTCTTCATTTCCATCCCGCTCTTCATTTTGACCGAGGCGAATTTGAGCATCTTGGGCCTTGGCGTGATGGAGCCGATGCCCTCCTGGGGAAACTTGATGCGCGGCTTCGAGGATTTTTCCACGCTCTCGGCAAATCCCTGGAGGCTGGTGCCCCTCGTCCTCCTTGTGATTGTGGTCATGTGCTTTCAATTGGTTCTTCCCTCACAGGAGGTCACCCAGTGATTCGCCGCCTTTGGGTTGTTCTCGCTCTTAACCTTGTCTTGTGCTGTCCGGCTGTCGTCAGCGCCGAATCTGCCGGCCAGTCCGGCGGCGAGCTTCATTTCTGTCTCCGCGGCGAACCGAAAACTTTCAATCCTCTGCTGGTCGAGGAGGATGCTTCCGAAACCATTCGCTACCTCACTGGCGGCGTTTTGATCCGCATGAATCGCCAGACTCAAGCCCTCGAGCCCGGCCTGGCCGTTTCCTGGAAAGTCAGCGAGGAGGGCCGCAAAATCTCATTCCATCTCCGCAGCGGCTTGCATTTTTCCGACGGCACGCCCTTCACCTCCGAAGACGTCGCTTACACGATGAAAGCGCTAATGGATCCGCAGCTTCACTCGCCCACCGGTGACTCCTTCCGCTCCGGCGAAGGCCAAGTCGTCGTCCAAGCGTCTTCACCTGACGCCGTGGTCGTCACTTTTCCCGCTCCGGTTGCGGGACTTGAACGCCTCTTCGATCAAGTCGCCATTCTCTCCGCTCATTCTCCCAAGAAGGAAATGGCCGTCCTCGGTCCCTTCTATGTCGCGGATTACAGCCCCGGCTCCTACGTCCTTCTCCGGCGAAACGTGAACTACTGGAAAAAAGATAAGGAAGGCAAGCCCCTGCCTTACCTTGATTCCATCCGCCTCGATATTCAGCGCAATCGCAACATCGAACTGCTGCGTTTCCGCCGCGGTGAAATTCATTTGATCAACGCTCTCGACGCCGAATACTTTGACCGCTTGCAGAAGGAAACACCCGCCGCCGCCTACGACGCCGGTCCCGGCCTCGATTCCGAGCAGTTGTGGTTCAACCAGGTTCCCGCCGCCCCGCTTCCCGAAAACAAGAAGATCTGGTTCCGCTCTACCGAATTTCGCAAAGCCATCTCCCTGGCCATCAATCGCGCCGACTTGTCCCGCATCGTTTTTGCCGGACATGCGCATCCTGCCTTCGGCCCCGTTTCCCCCGCAAACCATTTCTGGTTCAATTCCGCACTTCCAGTCCCGCGGTACGATTCCGCCGGAGCGCTTCGCCTGCTTGCTCAAGCGGGCTTCCGTCTCGAAGGTGAAACTCTACGGGACTCTTCCGGAAATCGCGTCGAATTCACGGTCATCACCAATTCCGGAAATAAATCCCGCGAGCAAATGGTCGCCATGATCCAGCAGGATCTTTCGCAGATCGGCATCAAGGTGAACCTGGTCACTCTCGATTTTCCCTCCCTGATCGAACGCATCACCCGCACCTACGACTACGAAGCCTGCCTCCTCGGTCTCGTCAACACCGACCTCGACCCCAACAGCCAGATGAACGTATGGCTCAGCTCGGCGGAAAATCATCAGTGGAATCCCAAGCAATCCAAGCCTGCCACTCCCTGGGAAGCGGAGCTGGACCGTCTGATGCACGCTCAGTCCTCTGCAACCACCGACAAAAAGCGCAAGGCCGACTGGGACCGAGTCCAGCAAATCGTCGCCGAGCAGCAGCCCTTCATCTATCTCGTCAACAAAGACGCTATGTCCGCCATTTCTCCCGCCCTCATCGGCTCAGCGCCCTCGGTCCTTGATCCTCACGCCTTCTGGAACGCCGATGTTCTCCGCCTCGGCCCCGATCTTGCTCTCGGAGCGCAGAAGTGACCCAGGCGCCTCCACTTCTGTCACTCCGGCTCTCCGTCGATTACCGCAACAAGCCCGGAGTCCTTCGTGACGTCTCGCTCGAAATCCATCCCGGCGAAATCCTCGGCCTTGTCGGGCAAAGCGGTTCGGGTAAGAGCACTCTCTCGCTCGCCATTCTTCGCCTGCTTCATTTAAAGGGCGGCACCGCGCGCGGCAATCTGCTTTTCAAGGGGCAAGACCTCTCCGCGAAATCCGAATCGCAGATGCGCTCGCTCCGCGGCCGCGAAATCAGCATCGTACTGCAAAGTCCGCTGTCGTCCCTCAACCCCGCTCTCCGCATCGGCTCGCAGCTCAGTGAAGCCTGGCGCGCCCACGCCACCGGCACCCGCGAAGAATGCGCCGCAGCCATCAGCCACGCGCTCTCGAGTGTCAGTCTCCCCAACGACAGCGACTTTCTCCGCCGCCGCCCCTCGCAACTCAGTGTCGGCCAAGCCCAGCGCGTCATCATCGCCATGGCCATCCTCCATCGCCCTGGGCTGCTCATCGCCGATGAAGCCACCAGCGCCCTGGACACCATCACCCAGTCCGAAATCCTTCGCCTGTTTGCGCAGCTCAACCGCGAACTCGGCATGGGCATCCTTTATATCTCCCACGATTTGCTGTCCGTCGCCGCTCTCTGCCATCGCATCGCCATCCTGAACTCCGGCGAAATCGTCGAGTGCGGCCCCCCCTCGCAAATCTTCGGCGTCCCCCAACACGCCTACACGCAAAGACTCGTCGCCGCCCTCCCCCGCCTCCCCGTCTTCCCGGCTCAACCTTCCCCGGCCCCCACCCGCAACCCCGAGCCGGCACTAACCCGCGCGTAAGCGCCTATGGAGTGCGGGAGCTCGCTCCCGCTTTTCTTCCTTCCACCCGCCCTCATAATCCCCCATCGACCAATCACCCTCCTCCAGTCACCTTTCCACCAAGCACTATTGCCAAATCCCCTCCTCGCATGTATGCTTCTGAAATGTCACTTTTCCCCCAGAAGAACGCGCAGCTCTGCATCTGTTGTATGTGCTGTATGTGTGTGTCTTCTGGCGCGGGGAGGCTGACCTTCTAGAGTTTAAATCAGCCTCAAAGGTTTTCGCTCCCACCGCCAGAAATGAACTGGCCGGTGGGTTTTTTGTTTTTGCAGCAAACGACTTTCAAAGCTGAACGCAAAAGGAGAACGCAATGTCCGACTACAAACACCCTGAAGTTCTGGTTTCAACCGATTGGGCCGCTCAAAATCTCAATTCCCCCAATCTCCGCTTCGTCGAAGTCGATGTGGACACCTCCGCCTACGACCAGGGCCACCTCCCTGGCGCCGTTGGCTGGAACTGGCAGACCCAGCTCCAGGACAACATCCGCCGCGATCTGATCGACAAGTCCACTCTCGAAAAACTTCTCTCCGCCTCCGGCATTTCCAATAACACCACCATTCTTCTCTACGGCGACAACAACAACTGGTTCGCCGCTTACGCCCTCTGGCAATTGAAGCTGAACGGCCACAAGGATGTTCGCCTCATCAACGGCGGCCGCAAGAAGTGGCTCGAAGAGAAGCGCCAGCTCACCAAGGATCCCGCAAACGTCGCCCCCGCCTCCTATCACGTTTCCGGCACCGACGATTCCCTTCGCGCTCGCAAGGAAGAAGTCTTCGCCATTCTCGACGGCCGCAAACCCGGCCAGCTCGTTGACGTTCGCTCCGTCGATGAATTCACCGGTAAAATCATCGCCCCTCCGGGCATGACCGAAACCGCGCAGCGCGCCGGCCACATTCCCCAAGCCGCGAATATCCCCTGGGCGCAAGCTTCCAACGAGGACGGCACCTTCAAGTCCTACGACGACTTGAAGAAACTCTACGAGTCCAAGGGCATCACCGGCGCCGACGAAGTCATCGCCTACTGCCGCATCGGCGAGCGCAGTTCGCACACCTGGTTTGTCCTCAAGTATCTGCTCGGCTTCAACCAGGTCCGCAATTACGACGGCTCCTGGACCGAGTGGGGCAACCTCATCGGCGCCCCTATCGTCAACGAAACTCGCGCCGCCCAGCCCGATCTGGCCGCCACCGCCAGGTAAGCGGTTAGTTGTAGTGGCGGGCCTTTAGACTCGTCGACTGATGCAAGCGACATAAGTTTGCAGTGCAGAGCAGCGAACTGGACGGGCGGAACCTTCGCTCTCTCCGGGCTTCACCCGTCCAGATCTCATTCGCTCCCGAGCATCGCAACGGAGAAATTGAAGTTCATTCTTGCGAACCATGAAAGGAATGTCTCGATTTTTTGTCCGACTAAGAACTAAGCACTAACAACTAACAACCAGCTTTGTCCGGCGGCGCGGTCGCCAAGTGGTAAGGCAATGGTCTGCAAAACCATTATCGGCGGTTCGATTCCGCCTCGCGCCTCCAAAACTTTCCGTTCCCGTGTCGGGGTTCTTCAGTTCAGCAAAAGGGGGAAATCACTGTGAGCAAGATATTGTCGGAAGTCCTGGAAGCCAATTTGCAATACAGTGCCAATTTCGGTGAAAAGGGCAAACTCGCATTGCCGCCAGCGCGCAGTTTCGCCATTCTCACTTGCATGGACGCTCGTCTCGATCCCGCCAAGTATGCAGGCCTCGCCGAAGGCGACGCGCACGTCATACGCAACGCCGGCGGCCGCGCCAGCGACGACGCCATTCGTTCCTTGGTCATCAGTTACAAACTGCTTGGCACGCGCGAATTCTTCGTCATTCACCACTCCGATTGCGGCATGGAATTCTTCACCAACGACGTCATGCGCGATCTGCTGGCATCCAGCCTCGAAACCGCCGCGCTCACCCCTCAGGGTTTCAAGGATGTTGGCAAGGGTCCAGGCTCTCGCGCCGGTGAATACATCGAGTGGCTCACCATCAACAGCCAGAAGCAGTCCGTGCTCGACGACGTCGCCCGCATCCGCAATCATCCGCTCGTCCCCAAATCCATTCCGGTCTACGGCTTCCTCTTCGACGTGCGCTCCGGAAAACTCCTCGAAGTCGAAGGCGCCAAAGCCGCCGGCGCCGCCGGCTAGAAACTCTCCATTCGTCGCGGGGTGCCCTTCGATCCTATCTGGGGCCACCCCGGTCCTGCTATCCCGCGCTGCTTTCCAGAAGTGCTATCCTCTCATCGCATGCTGCCGTCAAGAAAAAGACCGTTCGACCGGGCCAAGTGCCTGGTCTTGGAGGTTGAAACATTCCTGTCGGACACACAGTGGGCGTCGCACGAAGGCCAACTAGAAAAACATTGCCCAAACACGTTGAAAAGGCTGTTTTGGCTAACCGTGCTCGACGATGCGCACTCTGTTTTGGCTTAACCGGGGACCTCAGAGAGAAGCGCGGTCAGATCGTGCATATCGACGGCAACCGCTCCAATTGTACGGAGCCCAATCTCGCGTGGATGTGCTTGGACCACCACAGTCTATTTGACTCCAAGACTAGTCAGCACAAGAACTACACGGTCGCAGAAGTCAAGGAATACTGAAAGAGGTTACATAGGCTTGTCGCTGGAGGGAAACATCTAGTCTCTCAAACGGTTCGGCATGCGAAAGACGGCAGAGCTGACCGAAAAACACTCAAGGCTTTGCTAGAACTTGTTTCCAACAGTGGGTCGATGGATTTCCTGAGGGAACGGAATTTTGCAGGCTGGCCCTTCGATTTGAAAGGGCTCGATGGATATGAGCGGTTTATCAACCGCAAAGGCCCGGAGCACGAGTTCATCGGCCTGGAATTGGAAAAGCTTAGGAGGGCTTTCTACGACTCATGCAAGCGGTCCCTCGGGCTTCTCGCCATCCACACATTTCCAGTTGGGAGCGGGGAGCGTAATTCAATCCCCGAAGATTGGGAGATCGAGCAGCTAGAGTGGTTTTACAAGGCGGTTTCCGAGGTTCACAACGCAGCGGACGCGACCGGTAATTCCTACGATCAAATGGTAAGCGCGGCAAGAAGAAAGCTCCTTTCGTAAAATTTTCGATTCCCCAGCTACATAGTCCACCTCGCGCCTCCAAATCCCTCTTGATCTTCGATAGCAATGTGATACAATTCTATTCTGGTAAATCTGCGCACCCCTCCCAGCTTTCCGTCTTCCGCGCCCACCCGGACTCGTTTCCTTGCCGAGCCGCGCCCGATTTCGCCGTAACTTCTTTAGAATGCGCACTTACAAAGATTGCGTCTGCAACCCCTTTAGAATCCGCACTTACAAGAAACACGGGGGTGGGGGTGTTATTGTTGACCAGACATCCGACGAAGGATGTCCATCCCGCCTGCCGCCCCCCTCAAACTCCTCACCTCCAGCTCCTACTGGGCTGGGAAACCCAAAAAAATGAGGAATGCCCTGCCGACATAGCTCTTGACCGCAGCCCCTTTCGGCGGTAGCCTCACGCCTAAATTCCCTGCATTCAACCTTACTTCCAAGGAGGCTGCGTATGGTTCCTCTCACCGCTCTTTTGCTCCCCATCCTGCTCTCGGCCGTCATCGTGTTCGTGGCCAGCTCCCTCATCCACATGGTGCTTCCGTATCACCGCAGCGACTACCGGCAACTCCCCGATGAGGACAAGCTTCTTGCCGCCCTGCGGCCCGCCGGCTTGAAGCCGGGTCTCTATCATTTCCCTTTTTGCGCCCATAAGGACATGAAGTCGCCCGCCATGCAGGAAAAATACAAGCAGGGACCGGTCGGGCTGCTAACCGTGTTTCCTAGCGCCCCGCCCGCCATGCCGAAGTTCCTCGGACTGTGGTTCGTCTATTGCCTGCTCATCGGTCTCTTCGTCGCCTATCTCACAGGACGCACCGTCACGTCCGGCGCGCACTATCTGGTCGTGTTTCGCGTCGCTGGCACCGCCGCGTTCCTCGCTTACGGTCTGGGAAACTTGAGCAACGGCATCTGGAAGGGCCAGCCTTGGAGTGTGACCCTCAAGGAAGCTTTCGACGGACTCCTCTACGGCTTGCTAACCGCCGGCACCTTCGGCTGGCTCTGGCCCCGGTGATGTAGTCTCGACGTTTTGATCCAAATGCTGGGCTGATTGGATGACGGCGTCGGGCAATAACAGACTTCAACTCACCGCACCGCCTGATAGGAAGCTACCTTCAACGCTTGCCGGCCCAGTGCATGACCGCACCGACACAGACGAACACAATGCCGGTATAGAACACCGCATGACAGCTAATATGCACAACGCGCTCATAGCGCATCGGCCCCAAGAGGCAGAAGGTCTCTCCGCCAAAGATCAAGACCACTCCGAGCAACACGAGTCGCTGCTGCACCCTTGAGTGTCGTTCCGATTGTGGGGCTTGCGTGACCGTCGTGTCGTTGCGAGTGTCCACTCGTGCCTCTCCGAATATTCGTCTTATACCGCCGTAAGAATTCTGGCAGAAGAACGGCACGGCGGACGCATGCCCGGTGCGCCATTCTTGGGCGGAGTCGAAGGGTGGGAAATTCGCCGTGAGTTTTTCCTTCTTCTCAGTCCAATCGGTTGAGATCGTCTGAACAATTGTTCAGCAGTTCAAGGAAAGGCTTGCCCGTGTTCTTCAGCTTCTCTTGGAGCCGCGCGGTGCAATCGCAATCGCCGCAAGCCCAAGGCTCGGAGCCGTTTTCGTCACGGCATTTGTTCCGGTCGTGCGCGTCCTGCACCTTGACCAGCTCGAAATACTCCTCCCAGTAAAGACGCTCTTCTTGGAGCGGCGTAGGGCAGTAGCAGACTTCCACCCACCACACCGTTTCGTCCGCACGAACTCTCGCCTCCTTCATGTTGCGCAGGTATTCGCCCTCGGCGACCGAGCCTTTGCCCAGCGTGCCGCGCTCAATCACTTCCACCAGCGCCTGCTGGCAATCCGCTTTCACCCGCGCTCGCACCAGATATCGCATACTCTTTGGACGACCATCCCAGCACAGCCGCTACAATCCTGAATCTACCATCGAACCAGCCCAACTAGCGCCCACAACCCCTCCGCCTTCGAAGCGCGGCGCGCGGAAACACCTCTCAAAACTGAATATTGAATTGCGGCGCGAAAATATTTTATCAAAAACAGATTACTGCGCGGCGCCGCCGGGAGGGTTTGGCGCCGTCGGCACGTTGGCGTTGGCGCGGGCGAAATAGCCGCGGCGCGCACGTACCTGGTAGCCCTTATGATCGGGCACTTCGATGCGGATCTTGTGGTAGCGGCCATCGAGGACGTAGTTCGTCGGAAGATAGGCAATGGAATACTGGTTGCGAAGTTCGTCGCCGATGTCCTGAAACGATTGATCGAGATCGTCCACATGATAAGGAAAAAACGCGCGGCCGCCGGTTTCCTCGGCAAGGTCCTGAAGAATTTTGTCCCCGTCCGTCAGGTGATACTTGCGGTCGCCCGTCTTGCTCGGATCGGTCTGCGAGAGGGAAACCCACTGCGTGCTGGTGCTGATGGTGTAGATGACCACGCTGGTGCGCTGGGCCATTTCGATGGCGTCCGCGCGCGTGTGCGTCGATAAGTTGTCCTCGCCGTCGCTGATCAGAATCATCACGCGGCGCACCACGTCCGGCTGGTCGCCGGGCGGGCGCGGCGGATGGCTCAACTGTTTGAAGCACGCTTCATAAATCGCGTCGTAGATGGCGGTGCCGCCGCCCGCGCGCGTCTTGGTGATCTGGTCGCGCAGCGCTCCCGCGTCGCCGGTGAAACCCTGGACGATTTGCGGTTCGTCATCGAAGGTCATCACAAAGGCTTCATCTCGATTGTGGCGCAGCACGCTGAACAGAAAATTGGTCGAAGCGTCCTGCTCGAACTTGATGCGGTCGCGGATGCTGTTCGAGGTGTCCAGCAGCATGCCGATGCGCAGAGGCAGATCGGTCTGCTTGCTGAAATAGCGGATTGCCTGCGGAGCCTTGTCGTCCCAAATCTTGAAGTCACCTTTTTCCAGCTCGGGAACAAGTTTGTTTCTGCGGTTCAGCACGGTGAAGAGCACGTCGACGAGGTTGACCACGGAAATAATCGTTTCGTTACTCTTCTGCGCAGGTTCTTGCTTCGGCGCCGCGGGCTGTGCCGGTGTCGGCGCCTGGGGCTTGGCGTCCGGCGAGGACGCCTGATGCTTGGTGACCGGCGAGGACGCCTGAGTCTTGGTGGCCGGCGAAGATTGCTGCGCCCGGTCGGTGAGCGGAAGGAGCAACAGCGCCAACGCCAAAAAGATCGAAGTGATTGTCCGTCGCATTTGCATCGATTATAGGTATCCCGCCAGTGCAGCGTCAATTCGGCTCTGCGGTTCTCCAGCAGCGTCACAAAGTTTCTTCAAGTACTCGCGCAATTCACCCGGCAGCACGGCGCGAACTTCGATCCAAGCACCGGTCCGCGGCTGCGCAAAGCCCAGCTTTGCAGCGTGCAGAAAATTACGTCCCAGCAGCGGCAATTCGACTTGGTGCCCTGCCGCTCCGACCCGCTCGGAGCCTGCGCCTACAGTCATTTGACGCGCGGCCCCATACAGCGTATCGCCCACCACCGGATGCTTCAGCGCGGCGAAGTGCACTCGAATCTGATGCGTGCGCCCGGTGTGGAGTTGGACCTCCAGCAGCGTCGTGCTGTCGATCGTAGCGAGCGCCTTCCAGTCCGTACGCGCCTCGCGCGGATTCACGATGGCCGCGCCATGCCAGGATTTGCGCTCCGTCGTCATGCGCGTCCGATGAATCGGGTCGCGCCCGATGGCCAGCTCGATTCGGCCGCTCTTCTCCCCGAGAGCGCCCTGCACCAGCGCGATATATGTTTTCGCAATCGCCCGCTGGCGAAAAGCTTCGCCCAGCTTTGCATGAGCCGCGTCGTTCTTGGCCACCAGGATCACGCCCGAAGTTTCCTTGTCCAGCCGATGCACGATTCCCGGCCGCAGCGGATCGCCCGCCTGCGAAAGCGCTTGCCCCCGCCCCAGCAGCGCGTTGACGAGCGTCCCGGAAACATTTCCAGCCCCGGCATGCACGGTCATCCCCGCCGCCTTGTTGATGGCGATCACGTCGTCGTCCTCGTAAAGCACATCCAGCGGAATCGCTTCTGCCGCCGCCACGATGGCCGGCCGCTCCGTAACTTCGACGGTGATTTTTTGGCCCGCGCGAAGTTTTGCTGCCCCCTTCTTCGCAGCGCTCCCATCGATGAGCACGAGCCCCGACTCGATGAGTTCCTGCACGCGCGTCCGGCTGAGTTCGGGGCAGTGGGCCGCCACAAAGCGGTCGAGCCGCGTCCCGGCGTCCGTAGCTACCGCCAGAAGTTCATGCATCTCGGATTGGGCCTCAGCCGGCACGGCAAGATTGTAGCAAGCGGAACATGCGGCAGGGTGAAGGACGTAATGGTACAGACGCGACAATATTTAGCCCATTCCCTGAGGGCTGCGTACGGTTCCCCGGCATCAGGTCAGGTTGTCGCGCTGCTCGTCTTTCGCCGGAAGCGCCGCCACAATTTGCCCAAGAGCCAGCCGAGCGGAACGATCAGTAGCAGCCACGGGACGATCGTCACAATCGCGCTGATAAGCCACGCCGTGCTAACCGCCAATTCAGAACCGGACTCACGCAGAGCATCCCCAATAGGCGTCCACGCACTTGCCCTCGTCCTTCCTCTCTCCACTGCGAAAGTGAGTTCTACGGCTACTTTCTCGGTTTCGTTGGCCAGAATTTTGCGCTGCGCCGTTTCGCTATCCAGCTGCGACTGTACATCCGTTAGCTGCTGCTGAATATCGACTAGGTCTTTCACGCTCGCCGATGGTCTCGCCAGAAACACCCGCAAGCTGTTCCGGAAACTCGTCAGATTCTTGATCCGCGCGTCGGTGTCCAGCACCGCCGTGGTTTTGTCTTCGCTCTCAGTCGCGTGTTGCACGATCTGGCCCTGCTTCTCGACCTGATCGAAAAGTTTCTTCAGATCTCCCGGGGATACTCGCAGGGACATACTTCCCGACGGCTTCGCATCCCGCGTCTTCGTCACTAGATTGGAAGAGACGACCGTGCATTCGATCGTGCCGCAATAAGTGATAACCGACTCCCATGCTTTAGGCAGATTCGATTCAGGCGCAATCACTTCGAGCTTGTGTCGCGTGGCGATGAAGCGCTGTGAATTCCCGGCGGCGCCACCACCGGCGCCACTAATTGCGTAATCCCCCGCCGGAGTAGCCAGCATGAGTGCCGTCGTTTGTTTTGATTCGCTCACCCTCGCAGCTTTTTCGCACCCCACCGTGGCCAGTAGTAAACTCCCCAAAATCAGTGCGCCGCACTTTTGCAACATTGATGGACCTCCTCGAACTCGCGGGCAACCGCATCAACCTAGATTACTTGCATAGTCGCTTAGGTTGCACCGAAATATGAGCTGATCGGAACTCGGTGTTAGACTGTGCTCCGCAGGGCCGATGGGGCAATCGTGAAGGCGGACTACTGAAGTAGGAGGAAGAAAAGATGATCAGGAGCCGGATTGTTTTTCTTTTCTTGCTTGTTTGCTGTCTCGGGGCGCTCGGCTCAGTCTCAGCGCAGCAAAAGAACGCATCTCGGGCCGGTTGGATCAGTGATGAGAGTTGCGGAGCCGAACACACGAAGCCCGGCCGCGCGGATTGCGTGCAGAAATGCTGGCGCGGAGGCGCTTCGGTGGGGCATCCGGAATGGAAACCCCAGCGAGCCGTCTTTGTAGCTGGCGATGATCAGGTAATCTGGATTGTCGAAAATCCTGAAGCCGTTAAGGACTTCCCTGCCGCGCACGTGGTGCTGGCCGGCCAATTTGATTCGGCGAAGAAGACCATCCACGTTGAGAAAATCACCCCCACTGCGAAGTAGCATCGTTCAACATACGGGCCCGCTGGAGAGTCCTCAAGAGTTTTGACTCTTCCTCCATCTTCTTGTCGCACCCTCTTCTCTCAATATTTTCCGCTTTCTCGCCTCTATCCCCATCCCTTGAACCCCGTTCATCAATTGCGCATTTTGCATCCCGGATGCATCTGCGGGACCCGCAACCCCCTTCCTTTTCAACACCTTCCCGCTCCATTCGAATGATACCTAATAAATACATTGACAAGCAGCTTCCTTCTATGCTATTCTTTCCCGTGTTTGCCACCATCCACCCTCGCCGATCTCTCAATTTTTTCACTGACCTAACCCCTCTTCCCTACCCGCTGTCCCCTATTCCCTGTCCCCTTAAGCTATTTAGAATCAACACTTGCATGGGAGTCAAAAGCGTATCAAAACAAAGGACTTTAACCCCCTTTAGAATGAACACTTATGAAAAACAGGGACGAGAAACCGATTTTGCACAATTTTGGTGCAATGTAAGTCCCTTTAGAATCAACACTTATAAAAGTGTTCATTCTAAAGGACTTTATCTCCCTTTAGAATCAACACTTATGAAAAACAGGCCGGGTGGGGGGGTATGGTCAACCAGGAATCCGATAAGGCTTCCTGTCCTGTCTGTCCCGATCCGGTCGGAAAGCAGCATCGCGAATCGACCGGAGGTTCCGACCTGCTCGGAAAGGACCTCTCTCGCGATTCGACGAGGCATCAGGATGACAAATAACAATGGATGTTGAATAAAAGAAAGAAGATGGCGAGGTGAACTCGCCGCTAGGCGAGCTATGAAGATGCCCAGGTCAGTTTGCGGCCGCTACGCGTCAATTCAGTGCGCGAGCTTACGTGAGACTGCCGGTGGAGGCGAGCTTGGCGTACCAGTGGCCGGAGTCCTTGATGGTGCGCTTTTGCGTGCGGAAGTCGACATAGGTAAGTCCGAAGCGCTGGGCGTAGCCTTCGGCCCATTCAAAATTGTCCATGAGGCTCCAGTGATGATAGGCGCGGACGTTGGCGCCGTGAAGCATGGCGCGGCCGAGCGCGTGGAGGTAGCCGCGCATGAACTGGATGCGGCGTTCATCGGGAATGCGGCCGTGTTCGTCGGGAGAATCGAGATAGGAGCAGCCATTCTCGGTGATTTCGAGAGGCGTGGTTCGGTATTCGCGAGAGATGCGGAAAACGAGATCGTGGAAGCCGTCGGGCCAGATTTCCCAGGCGAACTCGGTGAGCGGGCCTGCGTGGGCGTCGGAATTGTGGACGCCGGGGGAATCTTCGCCCGCGCCGGGAGAAACGGCGGAGACGAGCTGGCGGCGGTAGTAGTTGATGCCGAGAAAATCGAGCGGGGCGCGGCAGAGCTCCATGTCTCCGGACTTGACGCCCATGAGTTCGAGCGGATTTTCGCCGGGAAATGCTTGGGGATATTCACCGTGCAGCGCGGGGTGCACGAACCAGACGTTGCCAAGCGCGTGGGCGCGGTCGGCGGCCTGGCGATCGGCGTCGCTGGAGGTGGCGGGCTGGCAATGGGCCATGCTGAACGCGGTGCCGACCTGCAGCTTGGAGTTGATGGCCTTGATGGCGCGGAAGGCCTGGCCCTGCGCGATGTTGACGACGTGCGTGGCGCGCATGCAATCGGCGAAATTCTTGCGCGAAGGCGCGTGAACGCCCCAGGCGTAGCCGAGAAAAGTGAAGACCCAGGGTTCGTTGAAAAGGCACCAGTGAGAGATGCGGTCGCCGAGGGCGCGGACGGTGAGGTCGGCGTAATCGGTAAAGCGCGCGGCGAGATCGCGATTGGGCCAACCGCCGGCGTCTTCCAATTTCTGCGGGAGATCCCAATGATAGAGCGTGCAGAGCGGGCGGATTTTTGCTTCGAGGAGCGTGTCGGCGAGACGCTTGTAGTAGTCGAGGCCCTTGGGATTGGGCTTGCCAGTGCCATCGGCCTGGATGCGCGGCCAGGAGATCGAGAAACGGTAGCTTTTCAGATTTAGCGCTTTCAGGAGCGCGACGTCTTCTTTGTAGCGATGGTAGGAATCACAGGCGACATCGCCGGTGGATGCGCCCTTCACTTTGCCGGGAGTGTGCGAGAAGCGGTCCCAGATGGATTCGCCCTTGCCGTCTTCGCTCCAGGCGCCTTCGATCTGGTAGGCGGCGGTGGCGGCGCCCCAGATAAATTCTTCAGGAAATTGGAAAGGCGCGAAACGCGACTGGGGCTCGAGAAGATCGCCGATGAGGCGATGGCCAGGCGGCAGAATGGAAAAAGATGCGGCGGCCCCAAGAGCGGTAGAGAGAAATTCACGGCGATTGAAGCGATTCCATCTGGTCATGGAGTTCCTCCTTGACTACCGCGTTCGCGAATTCGAATGGGGTGTTTCGGGGCGGCGACCAAATAGTACCTCAAGGAGGATGAGAATGGCACCGATGGTGATCGCGGAGTCGGCGACGTTGAAGGCGGGATAGCGGTAGGTGCCCAACCAAACTTCGAAAAAGTCGGTGACCGCGCCGTAAATGAGGCGATCGGTGACGTTGCCGGTGGCGCCACCGAGCAATAGAGCGAGGCCTGCGACGGCCATCGCGTTGCCGCTCTGGCTGGTGACCAGCAGCCAGGCAAGCCCGGCGATGACCACGATCGAGCCGAGAATCAAAACGATGCGCGTGCCCGCGGAGGCGGAATCGGACAAGATGCCGAAAGCGAGGCCGGGATTGCGGCTGTGAACGAGATAAATGAAGTTGTGGATTAATTCGTGGCGCCAGCCTTCGGACGTTTGCGATTCGAACCAGGCTTTGGTGGCGCGGTCGAGGAGCACGACGGCGAGCGTGAGCCAGAGCCAGCGGAGGCGGGAAGGAAGGGTCATGAAGTTAAGGAGGTAAAGGAAGTATAGGAAGTAAAGGAAGCAGAGGCGGTGAACATTTTAGTTCACCGCCACGCTTGCAGATCCGTCGCTCTCGATTTCGGCGAGGGCTTCGGTGCAGCGCTCGCAGACGGTTGGGTAGCGCGCATTCTCACCGACGTGCGTGGAATAGTTCCAGCAGCGCTCGCATTTTGCGCCGTCGGCGCGGTCGATCTTGATCGCCAGGCCCGGCAACGATTCGGCCTTTATGGATTCGGCGATGGCGGATGACTGGATCACGACTTGGGAAACGATGAGGAGCGCGGGGAGAAGGGTGTGTTTTTCTTCGAGAAGTTTCTGCAAACTCGCCGCTTCCGAACCAGCGTGCAGATGGACTTTTGCTTCGAGGCCGCCGCCGATGATTTTTGCGGCGCGGGCTTGTTCGAGGGCCACGAGCACGGCGGCGCGTACCTGCGCGAGCCGGTCCCACTTTTCCGTTGCGTCTTTGGCGATTCCGCAGGCGAGAGCTTCGGCTTCCGGGAAGAGCGCCATGTGGACGCTTTCGGGTTCGCCCGGGGACTTTGGCAAATACTTCCAGATTTCTTCGGAAGTGAAGACGAGAATCGGCGCGGCGAGGCGGACTAGCGCGCTGGCGATTTTCCAGACGGCGGTTTGCGCGGAGCGGCGCGATTTATTCTTGGGGGCTTTCGTGTACAGGCGATCCTTCAGCACGTCGAAATAGAAGGAGCTGAGATCTACGACGCAGAAATCGTGGATGGCGTGATAGACGCGGTGGAATTCGTAATTCGCATACCATTCGCGGCACTTCTTCACCAGCTCGGCGGTGCGGTCGAGCATCCAGCGGTCGATTTCTTCAAGCTGATCGTTCGAAAGGGCGTCGCGCGAGGGATCGAAATCGCCGAGGTTGCCGAGCGCGAAGCGGAAGGTGTTGCGAATTTTGCGATACGCTTCGCTGAGCTGCGTCATCACGCGCTCGCTCATTTTTACGTCGGCTTGGTATTCCACCGACCCGACCCAGAGGCGAAGAAGATCCGCGCCCCACTTTTCGCAGATTTCGATGGGATAGAGCGCGTTGCCGAGCGACTTGGACATCGGGCGGCCCTGCTCGTCGAGAGTCCAGCCGTGGGTAACGACGCTCCGATAGGGCGAAGCGTCGCGGATGCCCGTCGCCACAAGCAACGAACTGTGGAACCAGCCACGATATTGATCGGGGCCTTCGAGATAAACGTCCGCGGGCCACTCCGCGCCCTTCAGTACGGATAGATTCGAAGAGCCAGAATCAAACCAAACGTCCAGAATGTCATTTTCCTTTCGCCATTTCGACGCTCCACACGCACACTTTGTGCCGGCGGGCAGCAATTCTTCCGGGGTGTGTTGGTACCAGGCGTCGGCGCCTTCCTTTTCGAACCATGTCACGACATGGCGCAGGGCTTTGAAGTCTTCTGAACGCTTTCCGCAACCCTCGCAATAGAAAACGATGATCGGCACACCCCAGAATCGCTGGCGCGAGACGCACCAGTCCGGGCGCTTCTCGATCATTTCGTACATGCGGTCTTCGCCCCAGGCGGGGAACCATTTCACTCCGTGAATTTCTTGGAGCGCTTTCTGCCGCAGCGTTTTTTCTTTTCCGTGGGCGGCCTGGTCCATCTTGATGAACCACTGTTCCGTGGCGCGGAAAATCACCGGGTGGTGGCAGCGCCAGCAGTGCGGATAGCTGTGTTTGTACTCGTGGTGGCCGAGCAGAGTGCCGCGATCGCCAAGCAGTTTTACAACTATGGGATTCGCGGTAAATACATCCTTGCCTTTGTATTCGGGCAAGCCTTCGAGATAGACGCCCTTGTCGTCGATCGGCGCGTAGATCTCCAATCCATATTTTTGGCCGGAATTAAAGTCGTCGGCGCCATGGCCGGGAGCGGTGTGAACGATGCCGCTGCCCTGATCGAGCGTGACGTAATCGGCGAGAATGCCGGGCACTTGAATCGGCACGAAGGGGTGCTGAAATTTCATGCCATCGAAATCGCGGCCCTCGAACGTGGCGCGAATTTTGGCTTCCTTGATACCGCACTCGGATTGCAGAGCGGCGACGCGGTCGGCAGCCAGCAGGAGCGCGCCCTTTTCAGTTTCCACGACGACGTATTCGAAATCGGGATGAAAGGCCAGCGCGCGATTATGAGGAATCGTCCATGGCGTTGTCGTCCAGATGACCGCGCTGACATCGTTACCGATTTTCGCGGCGTCGCCCTTGCCGCCGCCGACAATTGCAAACTTTACCCAGATTGAGGGGCTGGTGTGATCTTCGTACTCCACTTCCGCTTCCGCCAGCGCGGTGCTGTCGTAAATGCACCAGTAGACCGGCTTGCGCCCGCGGTAGACATAGCCCTTTTCCATGAAATCGAGGAACGCCCCGGCGATGGTGGCTTCGTATTCGTGGCTCATCGTCAAATAGGGATCGTTCCAGCGGCCGAAAATGCCCAGGCGCTTGAAATCTTTCTTGTGTTGCTCGACGTAGCGCACGGCGAATTGGCGACACAGCTTGCGAAACTCCGCCGGCGGCACCTTTCCTTTTCCGCCCAGCTCTTTTTCCACCTGCGTCTCGATCGGCAGGCCATGGCAATCCCACCCCGGCACGTAAGGGGCATAGTGCCCCGCCATGCTTTTGGTCTTGACGACCAGATCCTTGAGGATTTTGTTCAGCCCTGTGCCGAGATGAATTTCGCCGGTGGGGTACGGTGGTCCGTCATGCAGGACAAATAGCGGCTTGCCTTTGCGGGTCTCCAAGATGCGTTCGTAGATATTCGCCCCGTGCCATGCTTCGAGCTGCTTGGGCTCGTTCTGCGGCAGGTTGGCCTTCATCGGAAAATCGGTTTTCGGCAAGTTCAGCGTCTTCTTCAGTTCGAGTGGTTCGGCCATAGATTTGAGCGCTCGGATAGCCCTTTATTTACCTGCATGGTTGCCTGCATGCCGACCTTGTCTAGCCCGTACTTACCGTACGGTAGTTCAGGTATACGGCGGGAAACATCGGAAAGCAGTGTAAGCACGTATGTTACAATGAATGACAGTCGGTGTCAGCCGCTGGGGGCGCGCAACCTTTCCCGGCCCGCGCGAATCTTATCGGCTAGGTATACCGAAGGCAGGGAATCTGCGTCTAATTGAAGAGGTAAACGGTGCCGGGCAAATTTATCGATCTTCTGTCGCCTGAAATTACGAAACCCAAAGTGTCTTCCGCAGGCCCTGCGCCTGCGGTTTCAGTACCGTACTCGGCTGTGCCGAAATTCGCTAAGCCCGATATTCTGATTCCCGATAATTTTTGGTCGAACCTGAAGCAGTTCCTCGTGGAACGACCCATCAAAGTGCGGGAGCGCAGAGATGCGCCCTTTACCCAGACAACCTTCGGTACAGGCGTCGGCGATAACCTCAAGGATTTTTTCAGCTCCAGCCCGGCCGCCAAGGGACCGGTAAACAGCAAACTGGCAGTAGCCTGGGGATCGAATTTTGGCGGCTTTGGGACGCGCCTCAAGGACTTTTTCTCGCCTCCGAAGCAGGCGCCCCTGCCCTTCGCCGTGAAGCCGATCAAAGTGAAGGACATCTGGTCGAAGGATGAAAACTTCGGCTGGAGCCAGGTGCTAGCGATCGGCCTGCACGTGGCGGCGATCGGGCTGTTGGTCATTCCGATTTTCACGAATGTTCTGCCGGCTTCCACGGAAGCAAAGAACAAACAGGTTAGCGTCATGCCGCTGGACATTTCGCCTTATGTATCGAAGCTGCCCTCAGGGGCGGACAAAGCTGGAGGAGGAGGCGGGGGAAATAACCACACACTCACGCCGACGTCAAAGGGGAAGCTCCCAAAATTCCAGTACACGCAGTTCACGCCACCTCAGGCAAAGATTCTGAATCTGAATCCCAAGCTGGCAATGGACCCCTCACTACTGGGTCCGCCGGACCTGAGAGTCCCCAGTCCCAATATGGCGAACTTCGGTGATCCACTGGCAAAGAGCGTCACCGATTCTCTTGGAAATGGAAATGGCACCGGTATTGGCAGCGGCTCCGGCGGAGGCCTTGGTCCCGGCGAAGGCGGCGGCACGGGCGGCGGGATGTTCCGCGCGGGCGTGAACGGAGTTGGCTCGCCCATTTGCATTTACTGCCCGCAGCCGGAATACTCCGACGAAGCTCGCAAGGCCAAGTATCAGGGAACGGTATTGCTCGACGTGACGGTGACGGCCGATGGGCGCGTGGTCAGCCCGATCGTCATCAAAGGCCCCGGCCTGGGCTTGGAAGAAAAAG
>JBGQDD010000007.1:0-20931 GCA_041495665.1 Candidatus Acidiferrum sp. | reverse complement strand
GAGCGGCAGCAGGTGCGTCGAGAAAACAACCTGCGACTCGCTCAGACCGGTGTGTTCGAGGATTTCCGGCGTGTGGCGGTGCGTGAAAAGGCTGTAGGCCTTGAAATTTTCATCCACTTCGACGAAGTGGAGATCGCGGCGGGGGTCTTTGCCCGCGCCGCTGGCGCCGGACTTGCAGTCGCAAACGACACCGGCGCCGGGAGCGAGCAAGCCTGCTTGCGTAAGAGGCCGCAAGGCAAGGATCACGCTGGTCGCATAACAGCCGGGGTTCGCCACCAGACGAGCCTTGGCAATCTCGCTGGAATAGAGTTCGGGAATACCATAGACAGCTTCCGTGAGCCATTCGGCGTGGGGCGCGGGCAGCTTGTACCAGGACGTAAAGGTTTCCGCTTCGCGAAAGCGGAATGCTCCGCTCAAATCGACGACGCGGAGACCCGCCCGGAGCAAGTCCGGCGCCAATTCCGCGGAAACCTCATGGGGAGTCGCAAGAAACGCGGTGCCCGCGCTGCTTGAAGTGATGGCGTCAACCGAAAGAGGCCGGAGAGGTGCTTCGCCCCAGCCACGGAAGTGAGGGAAGAGTTCGGCGAGGCATTTCGCACCGTTGGTTTCGCGGACGTAGAAGACAGGCGGCTGAAGCGCGGGATGGCGCAGAAGAATCCGCGCCAGCTCGAGACCGGTATAGCCGGTGACGCCCACAACCGCGATTTGGCGGGGATTTCTCATTTCACCAGGGCTTCGATCTTTTTCTGGAGGGATTCGCGGGATTTCTTGTTGGGGGTGATGATCAGGACGGTGTCGTCACCGGCGATAGTTCCCGCGATTTCCGTGAATTTGGCGCCATCGACGGCGGCAGCCAGAGGTTGCGCGCCGCTGGGAGGTGTTTTCAAAACGAGAAGATTTTCCGCGGGCCGGATATCAAGGAGAAATTCGCCGAGGGCGCGGGCGAGCGGGGGCAGAGGCGCTGGCTCTTCAGGCAGCGCGGTGGCGGGCTTGTAGCCTTCGTGGGTCTTAATCAGCCGGAGCTCCTGGAGGTCGCGCGAAAGCGTGGCTTGAGTTACGCGGAGTTTTTGCGCGGCCAGGCCGCGGCGCAGCTCTTCTTGATTGGCAATCCGCCGATCCGAGACCAAGCGAAGGATCTGACCGTGACGAAATGTCTTGTGCGTGTTCATGGTGTAACGAGGAAACTTCCCTCTGTATTTTTATACAGGCTACTGCATACTCCTGTCAAATAGATTCGCAAACTTTTCCAGGCAAGGCTGCGGTCGAATAGCGCGAGACGCTGGAGAAGCAAGTCATGTCAGATTCGCACCACCGGCGCGACGCGCACTGGATTTTCCGCGCGGGAGATGTAACCTATCCTTCAGCGCCATCGGCCCCATGGGAACGTCTTGTCAAACTACGGGATGCAAGAGCGATACGCCACCGGCACTCGCCGAGCAGCGGCTGTGCGTCCTGCACTTCACGCTTGCGCTGGAAGCCAACTGCTCGGAGATGCGGCGCGAGACAGCGCTAGGCAACGCGCCGCAGGAACGCCAGCGTGAAATTATGAAGTTCATTACGGAGCACGGGGAACGCCTGGCGCGCGTAGCGACCAGCGGCCTGCACCTGACGGACGACCTGAAGGCGCGAATCTTGAGCACTTTCCTTACACTGATGAACTTGCGTGAAAACCTCGACCGTTCGAACATGCGGAGCTCGTTCGGACGCTCCGGGCACCTGCCTCGCTGAATCGCAAACTCCGGAGTGGAAGAGAAGTGAGAGGTCAGGCGCCGATGTACCTGGCGTAGAGCGCGCGCGCCACGGCGGGATCCTTGGTGCCCTTGAGGATGGCGCGTCCGTCGGCAAAGACGGTCATTTCATAGGGCGCGATGCGGAAGCGAAGCAAAAAATCGTTCTGACGGACATCGTCGACGAGAGGCTTCAATCGAGCCTGGAGAACGCCGAGGTCAAGTGCTCGCGCGCGTTCGTGAATCTGGACGGAATCACGACCGCACATGGTAATGCGCGGCTGGACTTCTCCTGCAAGATAGATGAAAGCGCGCCGGGAGCAAGCGCGGCATTCCGGATTGCGCGCCACACCGATGGATTGCATGCGGCCGGTCCAGACGTCGCAAGAGAGCAAGCGCCCGTGGAGAGCCTCGGGGTGGCCGGAAAGGAGTTTCAAAGCTTCGGCTGCTTCCAGCGAGGCGATCAGATTGACGATCGGCCCGAGAACACCGATGGTGTCGCAGGTTTCCTCGAGGCCCTGGGCGGCCGTGCCGGGTTCGAGAAGACAGGCGAGGCAGGCCGTTGCGCCGGGACGAATGGTCATGGTCAGCCCATAACTGGCGACGCCGGCCGCGTAGATCCAAGGTAGTCCGGACTTAACGGCAAAGTCGTTGATCAAGAAGCGAGTTTCGAAATTGTCGGTGCCATCGAGGAGCAGATCGACTCCACTGAGAAGTGCTTCCGCGTTGCGCGGGCTGAGATCGGCGACGACCCCTTCGACGGCCACGGATGAATTGATGGAGCGCAACTTGCGCTCCGCGGCGACGGCCTTGGGGAGGACGTTGAGGGCGTCGGACTCGTCGAAGAGAGTCTGTCGCTGCAAGTTCGAGGGCTCCACGAAATCGCGATCGATGATTCGGATGTAGCCGATGCCGGCGCGAACGAGAAGATTGGCGGCGGCAGCGCCGATTGCGCCGCAGCCGACGATGGCCGCCCGTGAGGCCAGCAGCCGCTGTTGCCCTGCCGGGCCGATCCCGGCGAAAAGCGTCTGGCGCGAGTATTTTTCCTGGAGAGAATCGTTCACGAATGGCACGGCCCCGGCAGGCACAGCGGACGCGCCTGTTAAGCTACATAATAGCGCCAAAGGGGACAGGGCAGGCAACGCCGCCGTGCTACGCTTCGTCTGAGCGAAGGGAAACATGAAATCGGGCTGGGCCAATGGGTTGCCAGGCATTGTCGCGCTCGCGCTCCTGACGGGAGCCGGGCCGACGCGCGCGCAGACTCCGCAAGACACTTCCCTGCCAGATGTTGCGAAGAAAGAACCGAAGATCGTGGCCATCCGCATCGTCAAAGAAGATGGCCAAGTTTTGTCCGACTCACCCTCCGGAATCGCGGTAGAAACCGGCAAAGGGCTGGACCGGGGAAAAATCGCGGAGAGTTTGCGGGCGCTTTACCAAACGGGCGATTACGCCGATCTACATGCGGTCGTGGCGCCGCTAGCGGATGGAGTGCGCTTGGATTTCGTAGTACGGGAGAATTTGTTTTTCAATGAGGTGCGGATCGAGGGTCTCACCGCGCCGCCCAGCGATGCCTCGGCAGCAGCGGCGATGCAGCTCGCTCTCGGGCAAACATACCGGCAGGCCGCCGTCAACGAGGCGCTGGAACGGTTGCGAGAGACCCTTCGTGATGAGGGCTTGTACCAAGCGAAAGTCTCCGCGGAAACGGTGGCGCATCCGGAAACGCATCAGATGGACGTTGTTGTGCATGTAAGGCCGGGCCCCCGCGCGCGCGTCGGAATCATCCAGTTGAAGAACGGGACGGAGAATCGCGATGCCGAAATCCTTTCTCGTTTGAAAATGAAGACGGGAAGCGAGATCACGTCAGCCAAGCTGCAGCGCGGGACGGACCGCATCCGGAAATATCTGATCAAGAAGGGGCATCTCAGTGGGCGAGCGGCGGTGCGCCGGGGCAACTATGATGCCGCGAAGAACACGATTCCTCTCGACCTGGATGTGACAGAAGGACCGCGCGTGCAGGTGAACGTGACGGGCGCGAAGTTTTCCAATGGCGAGTTGAAGAAACTGATCCCGATCTATCAGGAGGGCGCGGTTGACACAGACCTGCTGGAGGAAGGAAAACGCAACGTTCGCGAGCGGCTGGAACGGCAGGGGTACTTCGACGCCGATGTGAATTATACGACCGAAACGCATGAGGTGAAGTCCAGTCGCGGCGCGGCGCGGACTACGGAAGAGATTATTACTTACACGGTGGAGCGGGGCGATCGTCACAAACTGATCGGAATAGAAATCACGGGGAACAAGTACTTCGACGCCGGGTTGCTGCGCAGCCGATTGCAAATCTTCGGCGGCGCCTTCGGCTCGGCGGGACGGTTCAGCCGAAGGCTGGTTGATTTTGACGCGCAATCGATGCGCAATCTTTATCAGGCAAACGGGTTTCTCGATGCCAAGGTCGAGCAACAGACGGAAGACAACTACAAAGGCAAAGAGGGCGATTTATTTATCCGCTTCGTGGTTCAGGAAGGAAAGCAGACGCGCGTCGCTTCGCTCTCAATCGAGGGGAATCATGCCTTCAAAGAGGAGGAACTTCTTGGCGCTATCGCCTCGACTTCGGGGCAGCCGTATTCCGATTTCAACGTGACGACCGACAGGGACAACATTCTGGCGCTTTATTTTAACGAAGGATTTCCGGAGGCCAGCTTTGCCGCAACGGCGGAACGCGCCCCCGCCGATGCTCAGGCAAAGAAGGCGGACGCCAGCGGGAGCGCCAGTCCTTCGCAGGAAAATGGAAAAAAAGAGCAGAAGGAAAAAGAGTCCAAGCCGGCATTCGAACAGGCCGAGGCGATTCGGCTCGTGTATCGCATCCAGGAAGGTCCGCAAACGCGCGTGCGGCGCATTTTAATCGGCGGCTACGAGCACACGCGACCGGGAGTGATCCATCGAGAAGTGCACATCAAAGTCAAAGAACCGCTCCGCGAAGGGGACGTCGTGGAATCGCAAAGGCGGCTGTACAACCTCGGGGTCTTCAATCGCGTCACCATCGAACCTCAGAATCCGAGCGGAACGAATCCTGAGAAGGACATCGCCGTTCTCGTCGAGGAAGCCAAGCGCTACACAGTGGCCTACGGCGGCGGATTCGAGGTGCAGAGGCTCGCCAGCACGACGAACCCGACGGGGGCACAGATCGAGGCCGCTCCTCGCGGAATTCTTGAGGTCAGCAAGCTGAATCTTACCGGGCGCGGGGACTCGCTTTCCTTCAAACTGCGAGGCAGCACGTTGCAGGGGCGGGCGTTGCTGGGGTATTCGGCGCCGAATACTTTCGCGAATCCACACTTCAGCTTTCAAGCGACAGCGTTTGCGGAAAAAACACGCGATATCAATACGTTCACGGAAGACCGCTATGAGGGTGCGGTGCAATTGACCGATCAAGTCACGCCGCTGACGACGGTGCTCTATCGCTACGCGTTTCGCCGAGTAGGCGTCTCCAATCTCAAGATACTGAGCGAGGAAATTCCGCTGTTCAACCAGCCGACACTTGTTTCGCAATTCGGAGTAACGTGGTTCCGCGATTCGCGCGACAATCCCGCCGACGCCTCAAAGGGCAGCGTTAACAGCGCCGATTTCAGCGATGCCGATACTTACCTTGGTTCCAGCGCCAGCTTCCTTAGGTTTTTCTTTCAAAATTCCACCTACTACCCCATCAAGCGCCGCTTCAGTTTTGCGCGTTCCACACGATTGGGCTTCCTGGTGCCTTATCGCGACACGGTTTCCTTAAGGTTCCCGGCCCCGGCGCCCGGGCAATGCATCCCCGGTACGGCACCGTCAGGACCAACCCCAACGATCATCCCCCTCCCGGAGCGATTCTTTGCGGGCGGCGGAACGTCTCTGCGCGGCTTCGCGCTCAATCAAGCTGGGCCGCGCGATGCGTGCACGGGCTTCCCGGTTGGTGGCCAAGCGATGCTGATACTCAACCAGGAATTCCGTTTCCCGATGCGCTTGCCATTCGTGGGGACGTCTCTTGGGGGCGCCATCTTCTATGACGGCGGCAATGTGTACAGTCGGCTGAACCGGATCTCGTTCCGCGCGATGCTGCCGGCGCCCACATTTGAGCTGCAAGATCCGGCACTGCCTGCAGGACCAACGAACGTGCCCGTGTGCGTCACAAACTGTACAAACGAACTCAACTACTTTGCTCACACCATCGGTTTAGGGGTGAGATATAAGACGCCGGTGGGACCGATTCGAATCGATTTCGGCTATCAGCTCAATCGCCCGTCGTTTGTTATCCCGATTCCGTGTCCTAAGAAGGCCACGAATTGCCAAGTTGGTTCTCTGGGCCAGCAAAGCACACGACTTCCGGGCTTTCAAATCTTTTTCAATCTGGGGTCGAGCTTCTAATGCGCGGGCTGACGATTCGCGTTCTGCTGCTCTCGCTGCTGCTAGCAAATGGAGCGGGAATGCCGGCGGCGCAGGAGATCGTGGACCGTATTGCCGCGCGAGTTGAAAACGATATCATTCTATTGAGCGACATCCGGGCGCTCAGCCGCTACCAGCAATTCCTGGACGAAAAATCGGAAACGGATGCCCAGATTCTCGACCGGCTGATCGATCAGTGGATGGTACGAACCGAGGCCGATGTATCGCGGTTTCCCCACCCATCCGACGCCGAGATTGACCGCGGCCTGGAGCGGCTGCAGCAGTCATTTACGCCGGTGGAGCAATTCGAAGCCAGAAGAAGGCAGAGCGGGTTGAGCGATGCGGAAGTGCGGGGAATCGTGGCGTCGCAACTGTACTTGAGCAACTACCTGGACTCGCGGTTTCGCCCCGCCGTGCAAGTGGATTCCAAAGCGATTGCAGATTTTTATGAAGGTTCAGTCGTGCCGCAGGCCAAAGCGCGCGGACAAGAGCCACCGACGTTGGATGCCGCGCACGACCTCATCCAGGAAGCGCTCGTGCAGCGCGGAATCAACGAACAGGCTGAGAAGTGGCTGAAGGAGAGCAGGGCGCGCGTGCACATCGAGAATCTTCTGGGTGGAGGGTCGAAATGAAGCGGGAGACTCGCCACCCCATCTGGAGTTGGATCATACACACGCCCTGGGTTCTGGCAGTCATCGGGGTGTTGTCAGTTATCGCGTTTTTTGGGAGCGGCGCGGGCAACCCATTGTTGAGCCGGCTACTCGTAAGCCGTTTGGAACGCATGACCGGCGGCAAGGTTGAGTTGCGCGCTCTGTCCATTCGATGGTTTGCCATGCGGGCAACCATAGAGGGTCTGGTAATCCACGGGAAGGAGCCCGCGGGCACGGAACCGCTCTTTACGGCAGAGGAAGTGCAGGCAGGCCTGCGCATCGATTCCTTCTGGTGGCGCAGAATTTCGCTGAACGAACTCGTGGTCCAACAGCCACACGTGCACATCCGCGTCGAAAAGAACGGCGCCACAAACGTGCCCGCGCCTCCGCGGCCTGTTTTCACAAACAAACCATTGCGCGACACGCTCTTCGAATTGCATATCCGGCGCCTCTTGCTCGCTGGCGGATGGGTTCTCTACAACGACATAAAGACACCGATCACAGTACATGGAGGAGATCTGCGGCTTGGACTCGATGCCGGCGGCACGCTGGAACATCCTTTGTATCTCGGCAACCTTGACTGGCAGAACATGCAGTTCACTTCGAAGCGTTACAAGCCCTTGCCGGTGGGTCTCTCGGCGAAGTTCACGCTTTGGCGCGATGGCTTCACGCTCGAGCAAGGCGTATTCAGCGCGGGGCACTCGCATCTCGATGCCCAAGCGGAAATGAATAGTTTCTCGAATCCGCAGTGGAGTTTCCGGTATCGCGGCTGGATCGATCTGCTGGATTTCCGGGAGACACTGCGTGAACCCATGGTGCCGGCCGGGCGGGTCGATCTACGGGGAGAAGGCCAGTTCGCCGGAGGCCAGTTCAAAGGCAGTGGGAATTATTCCGGGCAGAACATCGTGCTCCCGTATGAGGTCTTTCATGCCACCGGGATCATCAGCCGGGGCAGCTATCGAATCGACAACGGTGGCCTCGAAGTTCCGGATTTTTTTGCCGGGGCTTTCGGCGGCAAGGTAACCGGGCGTGTGACGATGCGATTCGACGGGCTGAAATTCAGGGCGGAAACCCATGTGCAAGATGTGAAGCTCGCGGCGGTTCTGCCGTCGATCGAGCATCGAGACTTCCCCATCGACGAGCTGCACTGGGACGCGCGGATCACTGCGGACACGGTGGAAACCTGGAGCGGCCCCTTCCAACACTTCGAAATCTCCGCGAATACCGTGTGGGAGACTCCAGAACAACCGGCGGAACACCATCAACCCGTGAGCGCTGCCTGGAAATTCCGCTATCGTTACGATCCCAACATCCTGACGATCGACTCCGGCGAGTTCGAAACGCCGTCGTCGCGTGGCACCATCGACGGCGTGCTTGCTCCGCGCAACTCGACGATGAATGTGCGGTTTGAGACCGGAGCTCTGGAGACCTACAAAGATTTCATTGACGCCTTGCGAGGAGTTGCGCCTGGTTCCGCGGAGGCTGCGAAACAAATATCAGGGAGCGTGCGGTGGGATGGCAAGATCGTGGGCTCCTCCGCCGGCCCTACGTTTCAGGGGCACCTGCGTGGGGAGCACGCGCGTTACGACGGCGTCTTCGTGGATTTTCTTGAAGGTGATCTGGCCTACTCGCCCTCGACGCTGGCGCTGGAGCACGGACATGGCCGCAGCGGCGACATGGAAGCGGATATCGCAGGGACACTTTCCCTGACGAATTGGAGTTTCCTGCCGCAGAACAACTGGACAGCTGAGGCGAATATCGAGAAAGTCCCGGCTGAAAGTCTCGAACAACTGCTCGGGCTGCCTTTTCCCGTGAAGGGCTCATTGACCGGACAATTTCACGGGCGGGGCACCCGTGAAGAGCCCAATGTTACCGGCCTGTTCGATCTGGCCGATGGCAAAGTGTATGGACTTTCCTTCAATCGTCTCCGTGGACAACTGAACGTATCGCCTGAGGATGTGCGCATCGCGGACGCGGAGCTGCGATTCTTCCCGTCAGGAAAAGAAAATGGGCGCGGCGCGGGAATTATCACTGGATCGGCTGGATACCGCTACGGGGATCAGACGATCTCCGCTGACCTAGTGGGCGCGGCGCTGCCGCTGGAAAATTTTGAAACATTACAGTCGACGCGGCTACCTGTGGGAGGGCAGGTGAGTTTTCGGCTAAAGGCCAACGGCCCGTTGAGAACACCTCTCGGCGAGGGGGCATTTCGAGTCGTGGACCTCCGCATTGGCCAGGTGATTGTGGGCAGTTTCGATGGCAAACTGTCGTCAGATGGCCGCGCGGCACATCTGGAATTGAGCTCCGCCATGACCACGGGAGAGATTTCCGGTGGTTACACACTCGGGTTAGCCGATCCATACCCGCTGAGCGGAAAAGTTTCGATCAAGAACATTGACCTGGACCCCTTTCTGCTTGCCGCTTTGCACCTGAAAGATTTCAGCGGCCATGCGAACGCGGATGGGGACATCTCGGTGAATGGTTCGCTGAAGCAGCCGCAGAGCATCGTCGTGGATGCGAATCTCTCGCGCCTGGCAATGAATTACGCCAACGTGCGGCTGGAAAACGTCGGCCCGGTTCATTTCCGTTCAACGAAGGACAGCGTGGAGATCGACCCGGTCACGCTGCGGGGAACGGACACTAATTTGCAGATTGCGGGTTCGGTTCAGTTTGCCGGGCGACGCGCTGTCGGATTGCGCCTCAATGGCGCTCTGGACCTGCGGCTCATCAGTGGATTTGTGCCGAATCTCGACGCACGCGGTCCCGCGCAAATCAACGCATCTTTCGAGGGGACACTGGACCGGCCGCGCATCACCGGGCGCGTGCACATCGAAAACGCTTCCGCCCGCGCTGCGGATTTCCCCACGGGACTCAGTGCCATCAAGGGCGACGTGGTATTTGATGCCACACGCCTGTACTTCGAAAATATGAGCGCGGAATCCGGCGGCGGCACGCTGCATCTTTCCGGCAGCGTGAATTACGCGGAGAGTCCGCTGCGCTACGACGTCAGCGTTCGTACCGATCGCGTGCGCGTCCGCTATCCACTGGGCATGAGTTGGCTGGTCGGAGGTTCGCTGAGGCTGACCGGCACGCCGGCTGCGGGGTTACTCTCTGGGAAGGTGACGATCGAGCGCGTCACCCTCACACAAGGCCTGGAAGTCGCGGGCATGCTGGTGTCGGCAAAGGAAGGCATCACCAGCCCCACGACCAGTTCACCGTACCTGCGCAATCTGCAATTCGATGTCGAAGCCCTCTCGGCGCCCGATGCACGCATGGAATGGCCCGGCGCGCAACTGCAGGCCGACGCGAATCTTCGGGTGCGGGGAACTTGGGAGCATCCGATTCTCCTCGGACACATCCACATCCTTTCTGGCGATTTATATTTTGCGGGTAACCGTTACCGCGTCTCGCGGGGAGACTTAAATTTCTCCAATCCGTTCCGGCTTGATCCGGTCTTGAATGTGGAAGCAACCACGACGATTCAGCAGTATGAGATTACGTTGAATTTCAATGGTCCAGCCAGCAAACTCACGCTGGCGTATCGCTCCGATCCGCCCCTTCCAGCGAACGACATCGTGACCTTGCTGGCTCTGGGGCAAACCAGCTCTGAAGCGACAGCGCGCAGTGGCGGCACGTCTCAGAGCGGAACGGCAGGGGCCTCCGCGATTCTCTCGGAAGCGATTTCCAGCCAATTGGGCGGGCGCCTGGAGCGCTTGTTTGGGATAACGCGCTTTCGCGTTGATCCGGGCCTCGCAGGAGTAGGCTCGACGGGCTCGGAACAAAACGCCGCGGCCCGCATCACCGTCGAGCAACAGATTACTCGCAACCTCACCATCACTTATGTTTCCAATGTGAGCTCGACGCAACAGCAGGTCATTCAAGTGGAATACAACGTGGACCGAAACGTCTCTATCGTCGGGCTGCGCGATCAGAATGGAACGTTTGGCATCGACATAAAAATCAAAAAACGCTTTCCGTAGCCGGAAAGTGCTTCCCGAGTTACAATTCGGATTATTGCGGATTTTGCTGTTGCGCGGACTGCTGCTGGGGCGATTGTCCCTGTCCACGCTGTTGTCCCCGGCGCTGCTGCCAGCGGCCCTGGCCCTGACCATTCCCGAGCCGTGCCGACTGTCCAATCTCCGGATTCTCCTGCTTCATTTCCGCCAGTGAATCCTTGGCCGCTTTGGTGCCGGCTGCGCGGATCGCAGCCTGAGTTTCACGGCTGATCTTGGGCATCTCCGCGGCGACCTTTTGTCCCAGCGGCGAACCGTAAAACTGCAGCAGCGCCTTGATTTCGTCTTCGGTGAAGTGCTTGTCGTAAACCGCCACCAGTTGATCCGTTACCTGGTCGACGTCGAATTTGTTATGGTAGCTGGCGGCTAAGGCATTCACAAACGCCTGGCCCTTGTCGTTTTTGGGCACCGTGGCGAGTAGTTTCTCCCGGGACTGTTCGATGGCGGTGTTCGCGCCGTCCTGCACGAGGTCGCGCGCACCGACCAGCTCCATCAGCGAACGAATGTCCGTTTCTTTCGCCGGGTCAATGGAGGAATTTGCTTGTGGAGGCGCCGCGTTGCCCTGCACCGGGGTCGCGCCTTGCGGCGCAGCTTGCACGGAGTTCTGTGATGCTCCCTGGATCACCAGGAAAAAGGTGCCGACGTAAATAATGACTAGTGCCAAAACCGCTTTCATGACTGCCTCCGTGGCGGCTTCGCTTGTGTTTGCGCCACTCCTCCGATTTTAGAAAGAGCCGTGCAGCAGCGCGACTGTTTCGCGGGACAGTCGTGCCGCGTCGTTCACTGGCCGAACGTTCAGGTCCAGCAGAATCACGAATGGCAATCCCGCGGTCACGAGCAAAAGGTGGACGGCTTAGCGGCGAATCTCGACAGGTGTACCATCCGGCACAGCGCGCCAGATCTGGTCCATCTCCGCGTCCGTAACAGCGATACATCCATCCGTCCAATCTACGAACCGATGGAATCGTCCAATCCAGCTGAGCCCGTTCTGCATGCCATGGATCATGATGTCCCCACCGGGTTGCCGCCCTTCGCGGGTCCCGTTTTCGATGTCGCGTGCCTTCGGATACGAGACATGGAGCGAGAGATGAAACTTGCTTTTCGGGTTCCGCCAGTCCACTACGTAGCTGCCTTCTGGCGTCCGGTGATCATCCGCGCGCGTCTTTGGTCCGATCGGATTTCGCCCGATTGAAATCTGATAAGTCTTGAGGACGGCATCGTTTCGCAGCAACATCATCTGGTGCTCGCTCTTGAGAACAACCACCTTGTCCGCGGCTACCGCAGGTGGCGCGCCCGGCGGGGACAGAGCGTAGATCGCGGCGGCGATAGCCACCCCCAAAACGATCAATAATAGTTTTATATAATTTCGCATGGTCCCCTTTGTTCCCAGAGTCTGCCTTCTGTGTGGCCTGTAGGCAAGCGCCTCCATTTCTCATGTTAGGAAGACGGCAAGCTCTCTGATAGGATGCCGCGCGATGATCAAGCCATCGATCGCACGCACGTCGTCAGTCCCCACTCCCGCGCCCGCTGAGGTCGTCGAGCGCGAAGCGGGTCTACAGCGTAGCCTGACGCCGGGGCAGCTCGCCATGATCGGCCTCGGGAGCACGATCGGAACGGGTCTATTTCTAGGAAGCGCCATTTCCGTGAAGCTGGCGGGCCCGGCGGTGATCCTGAGCTTTGTTGGCGCAGCGTGCATCGCGGTGACGATGATGTGGGCGCTGGCGGAGATGGCTGCGGCGCACCCAGCGGCGGGCTCATTCGGACTCTACGCGGAGATGTACCTGCATCCGTGGGCGGGATTTGCGGTTCGCCTCACCTATTGGTTGTGCATGATGGTGGTGGTCGGCAGCGAAGTCGTGGCCGCGTCGATTTATTGCAAATTGTGGTTCGCGAATACTCCGTCGTGGGTTTGGATCGGCTTGTTCTCGCTGGTGATTCTCTACGTCAACACAACCAGCATCGGAAATCTGGGAACATTTGAATACTGGCTCTCGATGATCAAAGTTGTAACCATCGTTGCTTTTCTGATTCTAGGGACGGCGCTGCTGTCCGGCGTGGGATTTCCGAGAGTCGGCCTCGCAAACTACACGGCGCACGGCGGTTTTCTTCCGAACGGATGGAAGGGCGTGGGCCTGGGTGTCGTTATGGGGCTTTTCAGCTTTTTCGGAATCGAAGTTGTGGGAAGCACTGCCGGTGAAGCGGCGGATCCAAAGGTAGCAGTTCCGAAAGCACTGCGCAGGACACTCATCGTGCTGGTGCTGTTCTATGTTGCCGGGCTCGCACTGGTTGTTGGCATCGTCCCGTGGACGCAGATCGGACTCGGCGAGAGTCCGTTCGTCCGCGTTTTTCAGACTGTCGGTATTCCTGCTGCGAGTCATGTCATGAATTTCGTGGTGCTGACGGCGGCGCTTTCCAGCGCCGTTGCCAATTTGTATTTCGCGGCACGGCTGGCTTTTTCCCTGGCGCGCGGCGGCTATCTTCCCGCGGCACTTGGCCGATTGAGCGGGAAGAACATGCCGGTGGTTGCGGTGCTGGCTTCGGCGGGGGGAATGGCCGCGGCACTAGCGCTGTCGGAGTACTTCAAGGATTCACTCTTCGTTTTCATGATTGGGCTCAGCACGTTTGGGGCGCTGTTCGCGTGGCTGATTACATTGTTGACTCATCTTGCATTCCGCCGCTTTCACAAGCGGCAGGCAAGACCATATCTCCGGTTGGGGCCACCTGGCCCCTGGGCGTCCCTCATGGGATTGGGAGGGGTATTGGCAGTCCTGGTCTCAACCTGGTGGGTTCCGGGATTTCGCATTACCTTGCTGGCTGGTGCACCCTGGCTGGTTTTTATCACACTAGGCTATTGGGTGTGGTCACGTGCGAATCGGAATAAATCGGCCGTAGCCGCTACAGAGGGAGCTGCTACAATTGCTCCCATTCTGCCAGAGAGATTTCGCGGCCCAGAATAGTCCCCCGCTTCGCGGAGCATCATACGGAGTTGAGGCACAGAGTATTCTTCATTTGAGGGGATTGTCAGGCGATTTTCGTTCTGAATCAAGAACTGATGGCGGGCTCCCGAGAACGGCCCGTCGAACCCCAGAACGCGGAGGCGGCGGATAAATTCGCGACGCTTACAAGGAGTCCACCGGCTCACGCGCGGGTTCCTTGTTCAAATCAATATTCCCTATGACTGGTAGATTATGGCGGAGTTTGAGACCGACGAGGACCCAATCTTCAAGCGTGGACCGGAGCTCCTCTTCGCATTCTTTGAGTGTGGGAGCAAAGGAAAGCACGCCTGGGCAGGAAGGGATTCGGCCTGAAAAGGAACTGTCCTCTAGCTTATCGTAGAGCGCCTGTCCCATCGCCAGTTCGACGTACTCACTCAAGACATATCGTTTGCCCACGACCAACCTCTGGCCGCATTATACAATGCTAAACTTGGTTTCGCAGCATCCGTCGTGATGCAACTGGGAGCCGATATGGATCCGCTTCTGAAGTGGCGCGGGGAGTTTCCGATCCTGGACCGCACCACCTACATGATCAGCAATTCGCTGGGCGCGATGCCTCGTGGTGTATACGAGGGGTTGCGCTCCTACGCCGATTCCTGGGCGGAACGCGGAGTTCGCGCCTGGGAGGAGGGCTGGTGGGAAATGGCCGTCGGTGTAGGCGACCAGATCGCCCCGCTGATTGGAGCGGACCCAGGCGAGATTTCGTTGCACCAGAATGTGACGCTCACCCAGGCGGTGATTTCGTCCTGCTTTGACTTTCGCGGGCCGCGCAACAAAGTCGTGATGGTGGAGCTCGAGTTTCCTTCGATTCAGTACTTCTACCACGAGCAACGCCGGCTCGGCGCCCGCGTCGAAGTCGTCCCGACTCGGGACGACATTCGCATTGATCTGGACAAACTGCTCGCGGCCATCGACGAAACGACGCTCCTCGTGCCGATTTCGCAGGTTCTTTTCCGCAGTTCCTGCATCGTTGACGCGCGTGCCATTATTGAACGGGCTCACCGTGTCGGCGCGTACGTGATTCTCGATGTCTTTCAGGCTGCGGGATCGATTCGTCTCGACGTGCGTAGCCTGGGTGTTGATTTTGCGGTAGGCGGGGTCCTCAAGTGGCTCTGCGGCGGACCGGGTGTCGCCTACCTTTACGTCCGCGAAGATTTACGCGTCAAGTTGCGTCCCGCCCTCACCGGGTGGATCGCACACCGCCGCCCATTTGCGTTCGAAACCGGCGCGATCGATCCGCGCGACGATTCATTCCGCTATTTGAACGGCACTCCGCACATTCCCGCACTTTTTGCGTGCCAGCCTGGACTGGAGATTCTCAACAAGGTCGGTATTGCGGCGATCCGCGAGAAATCCATGCGCATGACCGCGCGCCTCATTGAAGGCGCTCGTGCACGCGGCTGGCGCGTGAACACACCGGAAAACCCTGCGGAGCGCGCGGGGACGGTTTCGGTCGAATGCCCGCATGCCTATGAGGTTTGCCGCGAACTCCTCGCCCGGGACATCATCGTCGACTACCGTCCCAAAGCCGGCGTGCGCGTCTCGCCGCACTTCTATAATCGCGAGGATGAATGCGACTTTACGCTCGCGCAAATGGAAGATACCCTGAAAACAGGCGCGTGGGAAAAACACGCGGCGGCGGTTACGCATGCCTGAAAAAAAAGAATTCGCCGCACAGCGTCTGGAAATGATTGAAAAACAGTTGCGCCGCCGCGGCATCAGTGATGCCGCCGTCCTTGCGGCGATGAAGGCGGTGCCGCGGCACGAATTCGTGCCCCAGGAGCTGCGTTCGCGCGCCTATGAAGACGTGCCCTTGCCCATCGGCGGCGGTCAAACTATTTCGCAACCCTACATTGTCGCGGCCATGACGGCAGCTTTGCATTTGCTGCCAAGCGATCGGGTTCTGGAAATTGGCACCGGCTGTGGCTATCAGGCCGCCGTGCTCTCCCGTTTGGTCAAGGAGGTTTTTACGATCGAGCGGCGGCCGGAGCTTGCTTCCGCTGCTTCCGCCAAGCTCGCGCGGCTCGGCTACGCAAACGCGCATGTTCACTGCGGCGACGGCACACTCGGCCTGGCGGAATTTGCTCCTTTCGACGCCATTCTCGTTGCCGCTGCCGCTCCTGCGGTTCCGAAGCCGCTCCTTGCCCAGCTTGCCGAAGGCGGCCGCATGATTCTTCCCGTTGGGGATGCGGAACATCAAGAATTACAGCTCATCGAAAGGCGCGGCGATGCTTTCCCCACAAAGTTGCTGGAAGGCTGCCGATTTGTGCCGCTTGTCGGCTACCATGGCTGGCAGGAACCTTCGTAACGATGCGCTCAACGGCCCCCGAACTTTCCATCATCATTCCCTCCTACAATGAAGAATTGCGCCTTCCGGCCACGCTGGAGCGGATTGCGGCATACCTTTCGACTTACGGGCGCGAAGCGGAAGTTCTGGTGGTAGACGACGGCTCGAAGGATGGCACGGCCGCCGTGGCTGATTATTTTCGCATCAAGATTCCCACGCTGCGCGTGGTTTCGAATGGTGCCAATCGAGGCAAAGGCTTCAGCGTGCGCCACGGCATGCAGGAGGCGCGCGGCCGCATCGCACTTTTCACGGACGCGGATCTCTCCGCGCCGATTGAGGAAGCCGGCAAACTGATTGATGCTCTGGAGACCTATGACGTGGCGATTGGCTCCCGGGCGATGGACCGCAGCCTGATCACCGTGCACGAGTCTCCCTTCCGCGAATTCGCCGGAATCATTTTCAACAAGATTGTGCGAAGCATCTTGTGGCTGCCCTTTGTCGATACGCAGTGCGGTTTCAAGGCGTTCCGGCGCGAACGCTGCGGCATCATCTTCGAGCAGCAGACCATTGAGCGATTTGGGTTCGACCCGGAGTTGCTGTACCTGGCGCGGCGTCATGGATTGCGGGCGGTTGAAATTCCCGTGCGCTGGGGGCATTCACCGGCCACGAGAGTGAGTATGCTGCACGACAGCATTCAGATGTTTATCGACGTATTCACGATCCGGTGGAACTCGCTGCGGGGCCGTTATCCCCGAATGTGACCGAGGGTCTTGTGTATTTCCCCGATATGCATCGAGGCTCAGGCTGGTTCACGCAGGACGACAAAGAGTACATCTATGTCGGCTGGCTCGACGACTTGCATAGCTTTCCCACCGGTGAACTGGACACGGTTATTCGAGAAAAGATCCGCGCTCTTTGCAACAGCCCGGAGATCCTTTACGCAGGTTTCCACACCTGTGCCTTCTGCCCGGAACCGGGGAACCCTGAGGAGAAATACCAGGTCTTCCGACTGAGGCAGAGCGGTCTTGGCTCGGGGGACATCCTGCTGAGGAATTCAGACGGTTCCTGCTTCGTCGCCCCCAATCTTCTCATCCACTATGTGGAGGTACATGGATACCTTCCTCCGGCGCCGTTTCTCGACGCCGGTGTGAATTATCCGGTGCCTGGCCGAAAGTAACGCTCTCACTTTATATTGCAAAGTACTTGACAGCTACAGATTCCTGTGCTAGTTTATTTGCTATGGCAACGCCAGGTCCGCTTCGCTCTCCGCAACGCGAGCCCATCCCCATCGACGCTCGCGCCGCCGATCATCTCCGCTACATCCGCGAAACCATGGAGAGCGCCGCCGAATTTACCGCTGTGCCCGGCTGGGGCGGCGTGGCCATGGGGATCACCGCGCTGGTGGCCGCGTTTGCAGCCTCGCGGCAGACCACCCCTCGCGCCTGGCTGACCGTCTGGCTGATCGAAGCCTTCGTCGCCGTGGCCATTGCGGCGCCCACTGCGGCCACCAAAGCCCACCGTGCCAACTCCGCACTTTTCTCCGGGCCTGGCCGAAAATTCGTTCTTAGTTTTGCACCGCCGATTGTCGTCGGCGGCCTTTTAACCTTCGTTCTCTATTACGCCGGCATCCTTGCGGCCCTGCCGGGTGTTTGGCTCTTGTTGTATGGGACCGCCATTGTTACGGGCGGGGCGTTTTCCGTGCGTGTTGTGCCGGTGATGGGTTTGTGCTTGATGTTGCTCGGCGGTGCTGCACTTTTCGCCCCGGCAGTCTGGGGAGATGCCTTCATGGCCGCGGGCTTTGGGGTCGTGCAAATCGGCTTCGGGTGGTGGATCGCCCGGCACTATGGAGGCTAACGGGAAATCGCATGGCTAAGTCGTCTACAGCGCATCAAGAACGTCTGCAGCGGTCCCGCGAGCGCGGCACCTCCCTGGAAGCGATCCGCAATCCTGCGCGAGAAACTGTGCCCGCGGATCTGGACCGGCTGATTCACGAGCGCGTCCGCCTGGGTATCGTCAGCGCGTTGGCGGTTAACCGCTCGCTCACTTTCAACGAACTGAAAGCGCTGCTGAAGACCACCGACGGCAACCTGAGCGTTCACGCCCGCAAGCTGGAAGAGGCCGATTACATCGTGTGCACGAAATCTTTCGCCGGACGCCTGCCCAAGACGGAATATCGCCTCGCGGCAGCGGGGCGGCGGGCGCTGGAGCGCTACTTGAATCACATGGAAGCGCTGATCCGCGCGACGCGCGAAGGTTGAACGGCTAAAAATTTTGGCTTTTCACTTTGTATTATAGAGTAGTTTATGACACTTCCTCCGCGGCGTAGAAAGAACATGCTTATGCCTCATCTCACTGTAAGGCAAATTCCTCCGGCGCTGCCGGCCATCGCCCAGGCTCCCCGCTTGCACGTCGCGATTATCTCGGACGGCAATGGCCGCTGGGCCACTTCGCGGGGTTTGCCGCGCTCCGCCGGTCATCGCGCGGGAGCGGAGTCTGCACGCCGCATCATCGAGGCTGCGCCTCGCATCGGCATTCACACCCTGACTCTTTTCGCGCTTTCCTCCGCGAACTGGAAGCGTCCCGCCGCCGAGGTCCAGACGATCTTGCGACTGCTTCACGAATACGTTCTTACCGAAACGACGCACTGCATCGATGAAGGTGTGCGGCTCAGCATCATCGGGCGCCGGGATCGCTTGCCCGCCACGCTCCGCCAGGCCGTCACGGATTCCGAAGCCGCCACGGCAACAGGCACGCGTCTGCACCTTCGGCTCGCGGTGGATTATTCCGCCCGCGAAGCCATCTATCACGCTGCCTGCCGTTTTTACAAAGTCACCGAGCTTTCGCCCGAGTCCTTCAGCACCGTACTTGCGGAAGTCCACCGCGGGGGCTCGACGGAAGTCGATTTGCTGATTCGCACCGGCGGCGAACAGCGGCTTTCCGATTTTCTCTTGTGGGAGTGCGCCTTCGCGGAATTCGTGTTCTTGCAAAAACGCTGGCCGGACTTTACCGCCGCCGATCTGGAAGTGGCCGTGAAGGAATTCGGCAGACGCGAACGCACTCGCGGCGCATTGCCGGATGCCATCGCCGGCTAATTTGAATCAAGTCAGGGAGGAAAACAAACCATGTCGGAATTCATGCCGCGCTTTGCCCCTGTCGTCGCGCTTCTCTTTTTCGGCACGATTCTGCTGATCGGCGCCAGCTTTCTTGTGCTTTTCTATGGTGCCATCCGCCGATACTCGTTCTTCGCAAAACTCGGCGCGGGCGCGGCATTCGCGATTGCTGCTGGATATCTCATTTTGCTGACGAGCGTTTCTGTGGCCAGCAGCGAGAAGGTTTTACCGCCAGGCGGGTGGAAAGCCTTTTGCGAGATTGATTGCCACATCTGGTATTCCGTCGCCGGCATGCAAGTGGCGACCGCTCTTGGACCTGAGATGCAACAAACCGCCGCGAACGGTCAGTTTGTAATCGCGCGGCTGAAAACGTGGTTCAATGAAAATACGATTTCTCCTCATCGCGGAAATCGGCCGCTAGTCCCGGGTCCTCGTCGCGTTGTCTTGGTTGACGACTCCGGGAGGTTATTTGCTATCTCCAGCAAAGGCCAATCTGCCCTTGCCGCTAGGGGCGGTTCGTCCACTCCCCTGGACCAGCCCTTGCGTCCGGGCGAATCCTTTACCTCCGATTTCGTCTTCGACATACCCAGCGACGCTCGCGGCCTGCGGCTCCTGGTCGCCGATGACGATCCGGCAACCCACCTCGTTATCGGTCATGAGAATAGCTTCTTGCACAAGAAAATCTACCTCGGCCTCCTTTCCGCCCCATCCCTGAATCGGCCCGTCCAATAGACTACTCAAACCAAATCAGTTGTTGCCGATCGGTCGTGTCCGGCTAAGCGCTGAACCCCCGCAATTGCTTGCGGTCATCCGCTCGCCCGCTCTGCAGAGCTTTCCCGCCCAATCTCCCCCTAGTTTCACCTCCGTTTCCCGCAAGTTTCCCTTGACTTTTGTTATCCCTATGGTACACTTCAATCTAGGGAAAGACCTGCCTGGAGTGCGGGAGCTTGCTCCCGCTTTTCTTCCCTCCGACGCCACTATCTTTTCTCGTAACTGCCGTATAAGCTGGATCTAGCCCTAAACCACCAATAACATCCCGATTAAAATCAATCATTTATAAAATGCTCATCCCGTAACACTTTTATTTTGTTATTCATGCAAATTGATGGGGGGGAGGGGTGGTCGAACCTTCAGAAACTCACTCGCCTATCCCCCATTCTCTATCCCCTGTTTTTTCATACTCTTGCGCACTCTTTTGCACTTTTTTGCTCCTCCCAAAAACACAACTCCTTTCCTTTCAGGCGATTGCGCACTCTTCGACAAAAAACAGGGGGGTGGGGTACCCCCCCCATCCTCGTCCCGCCATATATCACGGATGCCCACTGAGCCGAATCGGGGAAGCTCCCTGATCGTGGGCCCCATCATTTTGCGGCGTGCCGCGCGCGGTCCATGGCGAACGCTTTCTTCAGGACCCGGGTCGCCGTCTCCGTCAGATGAAATCGGGCGAGTTCCTCTTCGCGCGCGAAGGCGACATCGGTTACATCACTCACCGCGCGGGGCTCGCCGCCGAATCGTTCGCAAAGATAATCCACAATGACGAAGTGAAATCGCGGTCTTCGTTTCGCTTCTGCGCTGGTCGACCCATCCTCCAGGTAAATCCGGTCAAACACCTCGATCAGCTCGAGAACGCAAACCTCGATTCCAGTTTCTTCCAGCAATTCGCGGGCGACCCCTTCTTCCAAACTCTCGCCGATCTCCAACATGCCGCCAGGGATGGACCATTCACCGCGCAAGG
>JBGQDD010000006.1:0-21085 GCA_041495665.1 Candidatus Acidiferrum sp. | reverse complement strand
GTCGTCGCGCGGTTCGAGTCGATATCGAGTTATGCGAAGGGCAAGCGGGTGCGCGTAACGAACGGAACCGAGAGTTATGTCGGAACGACGGCGGGACTCGGGCCAGAGGGATTGCTGCAGGTGGAACAGGAAGACGGACGAATAACAGCGGTGATTTCAGGCGACGTCACGGAGGCACGCTAGATGCTGCTGACCATTGACGTGGGGAACACCAACTCGGTGCTGGGCGTTTTTCGCGGCGAAGATCTAATCGCGAATTGGCGTTTGACGACGGCCCGCGAGCAGACCATCGACGAATACGGCGTGCTGACGAGGAATCTATTCACCCTTGCGGGATTGGACCGGGACGCCATCACCGGGGTGATCATCAGCTCGGTGGTGCCGCCGGTGAACCGGACACTTGCGGAAATGTCGCGAGTTTATTTTGGGAAGAAAGCGCTGTTCGTGGAACTGGGTGTGAAGACCGGGATGGCCGTGCTGGTGGACAACCCGTCAGAGGTAGGCGCGGATCGGATCGTGAACGGCGTGGCGGCGTTTCATCAGTACGGCGGGCCGTGCATCGTGGTGGATTTTGGGACGGCGATCACCTTCGACGCCATTTCCGCGAAGGGCGAATACCTTGGCGGGGTAATCGCGCCCGGACTGGGGATTTCGTCGGAGGCGCTGTTTGCGCGCGCCGCGCGGCTGCCGCGCGTGGAGATCAAGGACCCTGGAAAAGTGATCGGGACGAACACTGTCACGCACATGCAGGCGGGTTTGTATTACGGCGCAGTGGACATGGTGGACGGGATGCTCGCCCGCATGAAGAAAGAACTTGGCGAAGATGCGAAGGTTGTTGCGACCGGCGGCCAAGCGAAGCTCATCTCGAAGGGCTCGAAACACATCCAGCACACCGATGAATTCCTTACGCTGACGGGCCTGCGATTGATCTGGGAGAAAAACCAGCCGGCGGAACATGGCAAGAGCGCAGCAGCGGCGCCGGCAAAGAAGGCCCAGAGTTAAGCCCGGGCAGTGGCGACGCAGGCGGGATCGAGGCCGGCGCCCGGACGTTAGACGGCGCCCCCACCAACGAAATGGACGGCTGGAACTACTTCAATTACTTTACGGAAATCGAAGAATACTTCTGGAAGAAACGCGGGGCGCATCTGCTGGTTTCGCCGCTGGACTGGGCGATCATGGAGGCGTGGCAGAAAGCCGGGGTGCCGCTGGAAGCCGCGCTGAAAGGGATCGACAAGGCGTTTGAGAGCTATCAGCGGTCGCGGCGGGGAGCGGGAAGGCCGTTGAAGAATCTGGCATATTGCACGGACGCAGTATTGGAGGCAGCCGAGGAGCAGCAGGAGGCGGCTGCGGGGAGCATGCCGAAAGTCGCGCGCGCAACGGCGAGCGAAGCGTTTTCGCGAGACGAACTGAAAACATACTTTGCGAAGAATGTGGCGCATTTGAAACGCGCGGCAGAAAAGAGTTTGCCGCAACAGCCGGAGATCGCCGGCCGGTTGACGGAAATTGCGAAATCGCTGGAGTCCAGCGGCCCGCTCCTCGATGCGCCGGGGACGCTGGACCTGGAAGATTTGGAGCGCCGGCTGACGATTCTGGATGAGAAGATACAGGCGCTGCTGACGAGCGGTGCGGCGGAAGAGCTCATGCTCAAGATCCGGCGCGAAGTGGATGGGCAACTGGCGATGTACAGGCGGAAGATGAAGGCAGAGCAACTGGCGATGGTCGAAAAACAGTACATGCAGAAACGGCTGTTGGAAGAGTTTGGAATCCCGCGCCTGAGCCTTTTCTACTTATCGTAGCGAAGGCGAGCAAAATCGCCCGGCATTCGAGAACAAGACGGGGCGTCTTTATTTCACACCTACACCGGTGAATTATCTTAGAATAGGACATTCTTATGGCTGATGAGTTAAGATTATCGATTGAGAAGCTCGTTTACGGTGGTGACGGTTTGGCGCACGCCGATGGCAATACCGTTTTCGTGCCTTACGTTCTGCCCGGGGAAGAGGTGCGGGCAAATGCGAAATCGAGAAAGAAGAAATTGATCTGGGCCGAACTGCTGGAGGTCACCTCACCGGCGAAAGAGCGCGGGAAAGCAAAGTGCGCCCATTTTCAGAAATGCGGCGGCTGCCACTACCAGCACATTCCGGCAGCGGAGCAGTTAAGACTCAAGAAAGAGATTTTGCGCGAAACGCTTTCGCGGCTCGGCGGCGTCTCGTGGGATGGCGCGATCGTGGAGCACTCAGCGGAACCGTATGGCTATCGAAACCGCGCGCAATGGGCGGTGCGTAGCGGGATGCCCCGGGCGCTGGGATACTTCCTGCCGGAAAGCTCGGTGATCGTGCCGATCGATGAGTGTCCCGTGCTGTCGCCGCGCCTTGCCCACACCTTCGGCCAGCTTCAGGAAATGGCGCGGGCCGGCAGGTTGCCAGAGGGTATTCAGGAAATCGAAGCCTTTGCCGACTCGGCGGACGAGAAGATTGCCTTGAACGTGGCGTTTGAGAAATTCCCCAAGCCGGCGGCGGAGCTGGCAACTGCTTTCCGGGAGGCTTTGCCCCAGATCGAAAGTTTGCTGTTGCTGGACCAGAAAAAGAACCGATTTGAATTGACGGGGCCGGGTTATTTAACGCACCAAGCCGGCGGATTCAAATTCCGAGTCAGTCATCTTTCGTTCTTCCAGGTGAACCGTTTCCTGGTCGAGGATCTGCTGAAGACGGTGACGGCGAATGCGCATGGCGCCCTGGCGCTGGATCTGTATTCGGGAGTCGGGTTCTTCACGTTGCCGCTGGCAAAGGCGTTTCAGAAAGTGGTGAGCGTAGATGCCAATCTTGCCGCGACGCGGGATCTTTACGCCAATGCGGAGATCGCAGGCGTCACGATCGTGTCGCACAACGAACATGCGGAAGAGTTTCTGAAGAAAACCGAAGAAAAGCCAGACTTCGTGGTCCTGGATCCGCCGAGGGCAGGATTGGGCGCGGAAACCGCGGAGAAGCTCGCCGAGCTCGGCGCCGGAGAAATTGTGTATCTGTCCTGCGATCCATCCACGATGGCTCGCGATTTGGCGGTGTTGACAGGCTCACCACGGAAACCTAAAGAAATCACCGGACCAAGCATCCGCTATGAAATCACGGAAATGCATCTGTTCGATCTCTTCCCACAGACATTTCACATCGAAACGCTCGTGAGGTTGCGAAGAGTGCCATGAGGCTGCCGGCCGTAGCGATTGCCGCGGCGTTTGCCTGCGGCATCGTGCTGGGCCTGCATCCTGCGGTTGCGCGAAGCGCGGCTTCTTCTCTTCTCCTCTCTTCTTCTTTCATAACGATCGCGGTTCTCATTTTGGCCGGAATTCTTCTTGTAAGAATCGGGCGTCTTTTTCTTGCAACCGCCGCTTCTCTTCTCTGCTGGGTATTGCTTGGATTCCTGGGAGTTTGCATTGCGGAACAGCCGCGGGATGCCCACCACGTGATCTCGCTCGTGGAGCAAGGACGACTCCCTCTGAAGACGCCTCTGCGATGGCACGGCCATCTTCGCGATGAGCCAACGCGCCTGCCATGGGGCTATGGATACGAAATCGAGCTTTCTGGCGTCGAGTTCGAAGAGGCGCTGCATCCGGCGCGAGGAGGGTTGCGCCTGAGCTTCACAGCGCATCCGGAGGGAGCGCCGCCGCCGGATCTTCATGTGGGAGACGAAGTGGCAGTCTTGACAGAAGCAAAGCGGCCGCAAGTTTTCAGGGATGAAGGCGCGTTCGATCGGCGCGCGTATCTGGCGCAACAGAACATCGATCTGGTGGCCACTCTGAGGGCGCCGGGGCTAGTCGAACGGATCGGCGCTCCAACTCCAACCATCGGAACGGTTCTTGCGCGGACACGAAGGAGCTTGCGCAACGAGATCGATGAGCTGTTTGCGGGCACTCCGCAAGCTGCAGGGGTGTTGCGGGCAATGCTTTTGGGTGACCGGAATTTTGTAGACCGGGCGGAAGCGGTGGATTTTCAGAAGACAGGAGTGTTTCACGTACTCGTCGTGGCAGGTTTGCACGTAGGGGCGCTCGCTTTCGCGCTCTACTGGGTGGGGCGGAAGCTGCGGCTGTCGCGAGTATGGACGATGCTGTTCACGCTCACCATGCTCTCCGCTTATGTGGCCGTTGTTGAGCAGCGCGCTCCCGTGCTGCGGGCCGCAATGATGGCGGCGATTGTCGTGCTTGGCGGATTTTTCTTTCGCCGATTGGAACTACTGAATTCCGCGGCGTGGGCGGCTCTGATTCTGCTCGCGGCAAAACCGCTCGCCCTGCGCGATTCCAGCTTTCAATTGACGTTCGTCGCTATCGGCTGTATCGCGGGACTGGCGCTGCCGTGGCTGGAGAAGACGGTGCAGCCGTACGTGCACGCGCTGCGAGGCTGGCGGGATGTAACGCGGGACGCGGCGCACGAGCCTCGAGCAACCCAATTCAGAATCGATCTGCGTTCGCTGGCGCAGTGGTTCTCCACGCGGTTGCCCCAGCGGCTGGGCAAGCCAACTGGCGACGTTCTGGTTAGCGGGTTGTCTCTGACGTTCCGCGTGTGGGAGCTGCTCGTAGTCACAATGGCGCTGCAGTCCGGAATGCTGCCGTTGATGGCGCGCGATTTTCATCGCATACCATTGTCGGCGCCGCTTGTGAATCTGGCAGCCGTGCCGCTGACGGGTGTGGTTGTCCCAGTTGGATTTCTGACCTTGGCATGCGGGTTGATTTTTCCAGCGGCTGGAAAGATCCTTGCAGTTCCGCTTGCCTGGCTAACCGCACTGCTCTTGCATATTGTTCAGTGGTTCGCGCATTTTCCACGGTGGAGTTACCGGATCCCCGGGCCACCGTTCTGGTTGATTGTGTTGTTTTTCACCGCCGCCACTCTGCTCGCGGCAGAGATGCGGTTGAAGCATCCGCTCCGAAAAACCGTCGTCCGGGGATTATGCGTGGCGTTCATCGCCTGCGCGCTGACGATAGCGATCTATCCCTTTGGAGAAAGGTGGACAAAGGGCAGGCTGGAATTGACGGTTCTTGATGTAGGCCAGGGCGATTCGCTGTTTGTCGTCTCTCCTGGCGGAAGAACCCTGTTAATCGATGGCGGCGGAGCGTTCGGCGGTTTTCCCGGGCATGAAGAACACAATGGCGTCGACCCCGGCGAAGAAGCCGTGTCGCCGTATCTGTGGTCCCGGGGATTTCAGAAGCTGGATGTTGTAGCGCTGACGCACGCGCATCAGGATCATCTGGGCGGGCTTCCTGCCATTTTGGACAATTTTCGCGTTGCAAAACTTTGGATCGGGCGTGAAGTATCCTCCCCGGCCCTCGCGAAACTGGAAGAACTGGCGCGCGAGCGAAATATCCCTATCGAGCATGAGCTTCGCGGCAAGTCGTTTCGCTGGGACGGCGTCGAGGGCGACTTTCTGTGGCCGGAGATTGCTCCGGAAGAGGTCGCACCTTCGGCAAAGAACAACGATTCTCTAGTGCTGCGGCTGCGCTACGGCAGCCAAACTTTCCTGCTGCCGGGAGATGCGGAAAAACAGGTGGAACGCGAAATCATTTCGGAAAATAGCGCGGAAGTGATGCATTCCGATGTGCTGAAGATCGGCCATCACGGCAGCAAGAATTCGACGATGCCGGAATTCCTCGCTGCCGTGCAGCCGCGTTTCGGAATCATATCCGCTGGTGAGGGCAATCCTTACGGACATCCCAGCCCGGAGCTCGTCGAACGATTGGAGAATGCGGGCGTACGGATCTTGAGGACGGATAAAGACGGCGCCGTGCAGGTGTTGACGGATGGCGCGCGGCTGGAGATCACCTGCTTCGTTGCGTGCCCCGGTGCGGCGAACGCGGCAGCATCAGTGCGCGCGGAGGCGCCAGATCACCAGCAAGACAAAGAGAAGAAATAGGAAGCCGACGGCGGCCTGCCACTCGTGGTTTTTCCGGTACTGAGCGAGGTAGAACGCGCCGGCCGAGTCTGCGGATAATTTCGCCGCAGTCAGGCGCGGAATAAAAAGCGGGACGGCGCGTGCGTATTCTTCGAAAGATGCCCCGTGGCGCAGGTGCAGCTCGTCCGCTTCCCGCCGCATCACCATGGAATAAAACACGGCGAAGTAAACAATCAGGATTGCGGCAGAGATCCAGGAGCGCGTAGCAATTCCGGCCCCTAGGGCCAGGACGGCGCTGCCGAGATAGAGCGGATTTCGGGTGAAAGCGTAAGGACCAGTGACGGTGAGGACTTCTTGTTTGTGAAGATAGCCGGCCGCGTACGCGCGCACCCACAGACCAATGACTCCCACCAGTGCGCCGAGCAAGATACTGCGAGGTGTGGGCCAAGCAAAACAAAGAACCGCTACAGCAAGTGGATAGCCGAGGCGTACACGCCAGCGAACGAAAAAATTGCCGGCCGCGCTCATTGGCGCATCTCAACTTGCCGGCGAACGGCGTCGAAAACGGTGTCGACGTCGATTTCCAGGATGGAAGGAGCGGTTTGGTCGCCTCGTTTGTAGGTGGTCACTGCTTGCGGGCTGCGCAGAACGATGTCTTTGGGAGAAGCGTCGCCAGGGCGGTTTCCCGTGCGATAGGGGCCGTTGCGCGCCGGATCCGTCGGACCAAAGATGGCGACGGCGGGAGTTCCAAGAGCGACGGCCAAATGCAGCGGTCCCGTATCACCCCCAACGATGCAGACCGCATTGCGCAGAAGAGCCATGAGTTGGCCGAGGGAACCATTGTAAGCGATGGGGTCAGCGTCCCCACTGGCCGCTTTGACCGCGGAGACCAGATCATCTTCACCGGGGCCATAATTGAGAACGCATCGCAGTCCAAGAGTGCTGCGGATTTTCTGGCAGAGGGCGCCGTAGCGATCCGGCGGCCAGCATTTCGAGCGCCAGCCGCCAGCGGGGCTCAGTACGACGTACCGTTCAATAGCCAAACCTCGCAGGAGCTGCAACACGAAAACTTTCTGAATTGAAGGCACTACGAGCGCGACGGGGGCTACGCCGTTGCGAGCGCCTGCGCGCTGTGACAGTTCTCCATTCTGGTCGGCGATGTGGGCCTGGGTGCAACGGACGCGATCGGTATAGAGGACCGGGACGCCGAACTCGCGAATGGTTTGCGAGGAAAACCCGATCCTGCGCGAGATGCCGCCGAAGAACGGCAGCGCCGCAGACTTCCAAAGTCCTTGATAATCGAGCGCAATCGTGAAGTGTTTCTCGCGGATTCGTCCGATGATTTCGCGCAAGGAGTGGTAGGAGCGCGTTTCCGTCTCCCAGATGTCCGTTGCCAGTTCGCTGCTTTCGACCAAAGTTTTCCAGCGGGGATGCGTCAGCCAAATGATTTCAGCTCCGGGAAACGACTCGCGCAAACCGGCGACGGCGGGAAAGGTGTGGACGATATCTCCGAGAGAACCGAGGCGCACGACCAGGAAGCGCGGCTCAGGCATGCGGCGCCTTGCGAATGGACTCCAGCAGTTCTCGCGTGGAGTGATCCTTGTTGTCACCAACGATGGCCACGCGGATGCCGAGCCGAGTGGCGACGGCGCGTTCCGGCACGGAGTCCGCGGTGTAGTCAGTTCCTTTGGCGTGGACATCGGGGCGGAGTTCTTCAAGAAGGGCTTCCACGTTGGGTTCGGCAAAGAGCACGACGAAATCCACGCAGCGAAGCGCGGCGACGAGATGGGCACGCGCGTTTTCATCGAGGATGGGACGGCCGGGGCCCTTCAATTGGCAGACGCTGGAATCCGCATTCACGCCGACAACAAGGACGTCGCCTTCGCGGCGCGCGCCTTCGAGATAACGAATATGTCCGACGTGCAGGGTGTCAAAGCATCCGTTGGCGAAAACGATCCGCCGACCGCAACGCTTGTGGTCCGCGAGTTTCTCGCGCAGCACATCTCGCGCGACAATTTTGGAAGCGGCTTCACGCATGATTTAAGAAGCGGCTCCGGATGCCTCGTTACGGATGGCGTCGAGAAGCTCTTCGCGCAAAATGGTGGCAGTGCCACGTTTCATGACCACCAGGCCGCCGGCGATGTTGGCGATGTGCGCGGCTTCGAGGGGTGATGCCCCGCAGGCGAGCGCCAGAGTGTATGCGGCAAGAACAGTGTCGCCGGCGCCGGTGACATCCACGGCTTGATCGCTACCGTGAACGGGAATCTGCGTGAGGCGATCGCCTGGCTCGAAAAGAGCTGCGCCGTGCCGCCCGCGAGTGACCAGGAGCGATTGTAACTTCATCTCGGAAAGAGTCGCGCGACCTGCGCGAGCGAGCTCGCCGGTATCTTGACCGATGGCCGCGTGATGCTCGGCCTCTAGTTCTGACTCGTTTGGCGTGGCAGCAGTGATGCCCGCCTTCGCATAGCGATGCAGCCGATAGCGCGCGTCAAGCGTGACGGGCAGCGAACTCTTGCGCTTCGTGGACACCTGTTGCACAAGCTCCGGAGTCGCTACGCCAAAGCCATAGTCCGAAACAGCGAGCGCATGGGCAGTGCGAAGATTTGTGGAAAGCCGCTGATGTAACTTTCTTAGGATGGCGTCCGGGAGAGGTGCGCTCGGTTCATAGTCAACTCGCAAAACCTGTTGTCCCACAGTGTGCGCCCAGCCGGCGAGAAAACGGCATTTAGTCGGCGTCGTCCAACCTTTCACGCGGAAAATGCCGGAAACATCGACTCGCTGGCGGCGGAAATGTGCGATCAGCGCGTCTCCCGCGGCGTCATCGCCCACCGCCGTGACAGGCAGGACGTGCGCGCCGAGAGACGCGAGGTTGTTGGCAGCGTTTGCTCCGCCGCCGGGAACAATTTGAGTTTCGCGATGTTTGAGGATCAGGACGGGTGCTTCGCGCGAGACCCGCGAGATTTCGCCGTATTGGAATTCGTCGGCCACGAAATCGCCAAGGAGAACGATCGTTTTCGTGGTGAACTGCTCGACGCACTCGCGGAGGGCGAGAAGGTCGACGGACGTTGACGCTGGGTTTTGCGCGCGCGGACGCTTCATTGTTGTTGCCTCAGGATCCAGTCTGCTGCTTGGGTGAGATTTTCCGCGACAAAGTCGGGCTGAAAAGACCATTTCCTCGCGTGCCACGCGAGTTCACCTTCACCGTAACCGGTGCGCACGAGGACGCCGCGTGCGCGGGCGTTTCGCGCCAGTTCCATGTCGCCATAACGATCGCCAACCACGAAGGAGCGTTGCAAATCGAGCGCGTGCTCCAGCGCTGCGCGGTCCAGCATGCCCGTTTTTGGCTTGCGGCAGTTACAGTTTTCGGCAGATGTGTGCGGACAATAATAGATCGCGTCGATCTTCGCACCTGCCTCGGCAAGTTGTTGCGTCATCAATTCGTTCACGGTGTGCACCAGCGATTCCGGAAAGTAACTGCGGCCGACGCCGGACTGATTGGTGACGACGATGACAGGCAAGCCCCTCTCGTTGAGCCGTTGAATGGCAGCCGCGACAAAGGGAAACATACGAAAACGGCTGGCGTGATTCAAGTAGCCAACTTCCTCGGCGATGGTGCCGTCGCGATCGAGGAAAACGGCGGGGCGCAACCGAGATTGCTCAGGCACGCTGCACCTGCATCGAGGACAGCCAGGGTCTTGCCGCGGCCTCCACCATGTCGGCCGTAACAACAGTCATGCACCGCTGATCGGTCGGGCAGCGGCGGAGAAAACATGGGCTGCAGTAGGGTTTCTGCTGAACGATGCTGCAGCGCGGCGTGACGGGAGCTGTTCCGTACGGATCGGTCGGGCCAAACACCGCGACGATAGGCAGGCCAACAGCGGCGGCGACGTGCATCGCACCGGAATCATTGCCGATGAAGAGATGGCATTGCGAGAGCAGCGCGGACAGATCGGCAATTGCAGTTTTCCCAGTGAGATCGATGGGCTGCCGGCGCATTTCGGCAGAGATCGCCGTCGAGACGCTGGCCTCGGCGGCCGTTCCAAAGAGGATGACGTCAGTATCCGCTTCCGATTGCAGCCGATTAGCCACCTCGGCAAACCGTGAAGGCGGCCAGCACTTTGCCGATCCATACGCTGCGCCGGCTCCGATGGCAATTCGTCGGGAGCCTTGGCGCACGCCGGATTTGCAAAGAAACTCATCGGCAGTCCGGCGCTTCTCTTCTGGAACGCTCAAGCCGGTGAAGGATTCGTCCTGCACGGAATCCAGCCAGCCAGCGCGGCGCACGAGTTCCAGATAGTAAAACTTTTCGTGCGCAGGAGTTTCCCCTTGCCGAGGGACTGGTATTGCCTGGGTGAGAAGTAAGCTGCGGCCGTCGCGCGCATAGCCGATCCGTTCAGGAATATTTGCTCGCCAGGCCAGCCACGCGGCATCGAACGCATTTTGCAGCAGCAAGGCCACGTCGAACTTCTGCGCACGAAGTTCCGCAGCCAGCCGCTCGCGGCCGGAAATTCCTGCGTGCAAGCCTCTCGGATCATAAGGAATGAGTTGATTGCAGATCTCCTGATCGCGATAAATATCCGCGACGTAGGGCCGCGCGACAATCGCGATTTCCGCTTCAGGAAATCGTTTGCGCACCGCGCGCAGCGCCGGCAGCGCCATGATGGCATCCCCGACCCAGTTCGTAGCGCGTATGAGGATCTTCACGCCGCCGCTCCCGCGCTGGCCGCAAGCGTTTGGTCGAGGACATTCCTGAAATCAGCCTCCGGAGTCACCATCAGATCGATCACCGCAACGTAGACCGAAGCTTCCTCGAACTTGAGACCATCCAGATTCTGCGCATCCTTTTCGGTGGTCACAAACGCGTTCGCACCTACCCGCTTCCCTGCCTGCTTGACCGCTAAGATGTTCCGCTGGGTATAGCGATGGTGATCGGGAAAGATGGCATGGCCGCAAACGGCAAGCCCCCAATTTCCGAGATCGCGAAAGAACGCGTCTGGATTGCCGAGACCGCAGAACGCAAAGAAAGGGCCGGCGCCGATTTCGCTTGCGGAGAGAGGAGTGATCTCGCCGCCGAAGCGGCGGTACCCAAGCAGTCGAGTCGACGCAGCGAAAACCGGATACTGATCCAGCTTCCCAATCGCCTCGAGCGTTCCTGATGCCGTTTCGGCGCGAGTAAAAACAATCAAATTCGCGCGGCTCATCGCCGCCACTGGTTCCCGAAGCCGGCCGGCCGGCAGTAAGGACTCGCCGGCAAGCGGTCGAGACGCATCCATTAAAAGAATGTCGAGGTCGCGGGCGAGTTGGAGGTGCTGAAAGCCGTCATCCAGAAGAAAAACATCAATGGACTGCTGCGATTCGAGCCGGTGGCCCTCGGCGAAGCGATTTTTGCCCACGCCAAAAGAGACGCGACCCTGCAGCCGGAATTTCATCAACTCAATTTCATCGCTCGTGCCATTCGCGCCTCGGTAACCGCGGCTCAGAATGGCCACACGCTTTCCGTCAGCGAGGAATTTTTCGGCGAGCCAAATCACCATGGGTGTTTTGCCGGTGCCGCCAACCGTTAGATTCCCGACGCTGATGACAGTTGCTCTCAGGCTTTTCTGCTTGAACCATCTGTTGGCATAGAGCCAAACACGCGCACGGACTCCGACACCATAGGGCAGCGAGAGCGGCCACAGTAGCCTCCGCAATAGCGGCAGAACGCTCATCGCCCGGCACCGTCCAGACGCTTCGCAATCTCCGCCACCGCACGATCCGTCGCTCCGCGCGAGTCCGCCACCAACTGTCGCGCCGTCTCGCTCATTTTTTTCATACGCTCCGGATCGCGAAACAATTCGATCCAGGCAACTCCGACGTCTTCCGGGCTTTCCACTTGAATTGCGGCCCCCGCGGAAACGAAGCGCGACGCTATTTCCGCGAAGTTTTCCATCGATGAACCGAATACTGGAATTTTTCCGAAAGCCGCCGGCTCGAGAATATTGTGACCACCGGAGGAAACGAGCGAGCCGCCGACAAACGCGCCATCGGCTAATCCATAAAGCGAGGCCAGCTCACCAATGCTGTCGACCAGAAACACGGTGACGTCGTCGGGTATCGTGGAGTTATCGGACGGCTGAATGGCTTGCGATTGCGCCGGCCCGGGAATCGCCAATCGCGACCGCCGGATGAACTTGCGGTGCGATTCATCGATGAACTCCGCGACGTCATCAAAACACTCCGGCTTGCGTGGCGCAAGCACGAGCAGCGCCTTCGGATACTCGCCTTGCAAGGTTCCAAACGCGATGAGCGCGTGTGGCTCTTCCGTGGCAACGACGCTACCGGCGACGATGATCGGCGATCGGCCGCTGCGTTTAATCTCGGTTGCGAGCCAATTCGACAACGGCGTGGGCGCGGGAAGCTCCAGGTCGTATTTCAGATTTCCGCTGACCCGCACGCGATCCGCCGGCGCGCCCAGGGCCCGCACGCGATCCGCATCTTTTTCGCTCTGCATGAGAAAAGCGCCGGCATTGGACAGTGCGTTTCTCAGGAAGGGACGAAGGAAAAAGCCAAAAACTCCGAGATAGCTCTGGTAGCGGGCAAACGAGCGGTCCGAAATGCGCCCGCTGACGAAAAGTACGGGAATCTTACGCCGCCCGGCTTCGCGCAGAAAATTCGGCCAGATCTCGGTCTCCAGCACCAGCACAACCGACGGACGCACGGCATCGAGCGCGCGACGGACGCAGAAAGCCCAATCCAGCGGAAAATAGATGACGGCATCGGCAAAGGCCATGCGTTCGCGCGCCAACGCCTGCCCCGTGAGAGTGGTCGTGGAGATAATGAGAGCCCGATGGGGATAGGCTTCTTTCAACCGCCGCGCAAGAGTAATGCTAGAAAGCGCTTCGCCGACACTCACGGCATGAATCCAGATCGCGCCCGTCGATTGCGCGGGCACCTTGGCGAGCGCCGGAAAGGAGAATCCCAGGCGTTCCCCTAGGTTAGCGAGATACTTTCCGTGGCGCAGTCCCTGCACGAGCCAATAGGGCACCAGCAAAAGGGCCGCGAGGCCCATGAGAAAGCTATAAATGAAATACACTAAGCGTGGCTCCGGTCTGTACGTGCTCCGCCATCAGCAGGCGGCGCGCGACGCAGGGCAACCCTGCACGACCCCCAGGAATCGAAGGCCTCGAGATGAGAAAAGTCTATTATAACCCGATGGGAAAACTAACCCTCATCCTTCCCTTTCTTGCCGCTTCCCTGCTGGCCGCCCCACAGGGAACCTCCCAGCAACCGTCTTCGCTCAAGACCGCATCTCTGGAATCTCACGAGGGTATGACCATTACAGCCCGCCCGTGGACCGACCCTGCACTCTATAAGGAGAAGTTCCCGAAGAAGTCGCCGTTTGCAGCAGGAATCATCGCCATACAGGTCGTTTTTCGAAATGATTCCGACGACAGCATGAAGGTCAACCTGGAGCGCATTCGATTGAACCTCACGCTCTCGGAAGAAGATCATCAGGCGCTGTACCCGCTTTCGCCGGAAGAAGCGGCGGACGTGATCGTAAACCCGGGCGCAAAGGATCCGACGAAGACCCGAAAAAAGTTTCCCTTCCCCACCGGAGCTCCAAAGGTCGGACATGACAAGCATTGGGCCGAAGTGGAGAAGAGCATGGAGGACGCCGGTGTGCAGTCGAGCATCGTCGCGCCGCATAGCACGGTCCAGGGACTTCTTTATTTCGACCTGCGCAGCCAATTCGAGCTTCTGAATACCGCTCATCTGTACGTACCCGAAATCGTGGCCATCGAAAAGAATCGCGGCCTCTTGTACTTCGAGATTGACTTGAGCCGCTCCGCGGAACGCTGAGCCGCTTGAAACGGAAAGCGAATCGCACAGGTTTGCGCGCATCGCCGCCGTCGGCTAACATGACGTGTGCAAACTTTCTCCAACCACCGCGGACAAATGCTCGCTCTTCTCGACGAACTAAACCCCGAACAGCGGCTGGCCGTCGAAACTGTCGAAGGCCCGGTGCTGATCCTGGCTGGCGCCGGCACCGGCAAGACCCGCGCAATTACCTTTCGCATGGCAAATCTGATTGCCAACGGAGTCCCCGCCGAAGCCATTCTCGCCGTCACGTTCACCAACAAAGCCGCGGAAGAGATGCGCAATCGCGTCTCGAACCTCCTGATGCGCGCGGGGATTCCTCCCGCGCAGCCCTGGCTTTCCACGTTTCATTCGCTTTGCGCTAGACTGCTGCGGCGCGAGGCGGCCGCGGCCGGTCTGCCGCACGATTTTGCCATTTACGACGACGACGACCAGCTCGCGGCCGTCAAGCTGGCAATGAACAAGCTGCAGATCGATGCCGAAGACCTAACGCCACGGAACGTCTTGAGCCGGATCAGCTACGCGAAAAATCACGGCCAGACCGCGGAGCAATTGCGCGCCGAAGCCTTCGATCAAAACGGGCGCCGCATCGCCGATATCTTCGCGGCCTACGAGAAACTCTTGCACGACAGCAAGGCCCTGGATTTCGATGATCTGCTCCTCCGCTCGGCGCGTTTGTTGCGTGAATCCACGGCGACGCGGGAGAAATGGCAAGCCCGCTTCCAATACATTCACGTGGACGAATATCAGGACACGAACCGTGTTCAATATGAACTGATGAGGCTGCTGACCGGGCCCAAGCAAAACGTGTGTGTTGTGGGCGACGAAGATCAATCGATCTACCGCTGGCGAGGCGCCGACGTTTCCATCCTCCTGAGTTTTTCCCGGGATTTTCCCGCCGCCCGTATCGTCAAGCTGGAACGAAACTACCGTTCGACGCAGAATATCCTCGACGCCGCCGGCGCGGTCGTCGCCAACAATCCCGAGCGACTGGGCAAGTCGCTGAGCGCGGAGAAGGGCGCGGGATTGAATCTGAAGTATCTCGAAGCGCGGGATGCACAGGCCGAAGCGGAATTTGTCGCCGGTGAGCTCGAACGCATTCTCAACGACGATTCGGATCAGACGTGCGCGGTGGAGTACCGCACGAATTTCCAGTCGCGCGCTTTCGAAGAGGTTTTTCGCCGGCGCGGCCTGCGCTACAGACTCGTGGGTGGATTCAGCTTCTACAACCGCGCCGAAGTAAAGGATGCGCTCGCCTACGTGCGCCTGGCGATGCATCCCGAGGATGACATTTCGCTGCTCCGCGTATTGAATGTGCCACCGCGCGGCATCGGCAAGACCACGGTGGACGCGCTCCGCGAAGGCGCACGTGTTGACGGAATTCCACTATGGGCGGCCATTGAGAAATTTGTCTCCGGTGCTTCGGCAGGCCGGGCCGTAACTCCTCTGCGGGCGTTCCAGGAGCTCATCCGCAAGTTGCAGGAGGCGCTTGCGACCAAGGAACCCTCGGGATTCCTGCATGCCGTTCTTGAGGAATCCGGCTACATGGCCATGCTCAAGGATCGCAACACACCAGAAGATGTCGCAAGGTTGGAAAACCTCGAAGAGCTTGCGCGTGCGGTCGCCGAAGGCATGGAAGCGGGAGAGACATTCACCGATTTCCTCGATGCCGCGGCGCTTGTCAGCGACGCGGATCAATTTGAAGGCAAGCCCGGAGTGACTCTCATCACCTTGCACAGCACCAAGGGCTTGGAATTCGATCACGTGTTCCTGACGGGCATGGAAGAAGGCATTTGCCCGCACAGCCGGGCCATCACCGAAGAAAAAGGAATCGAAGAGGAACGGCGTCTCGTGTACGTTGGGATGACCCGGGCGCGGCAGTCACTCACGCTGACGCGCGCCGTGTACCGGCGCATCTTCGGCAACGAGCAGCAATTGCGCGCTTCCCTGCCATCACGTTTTCTTGCGGAAATTCCCAGCGAACTAGTGGACACGGTTTGCGGATCCATGGCGGAAATCGGCGAAACGCGCCGCTACGAGCCCGACCCGGAGTATTCGTACTCGCCGGAAGAATTCCTGCGCCGCGTGCGCGGCGCACCAAAGCAGGCAGAAGCAGCGCCACGCCGGCAGCCGGCTCAAAGCTTTTTCGGTCGCCCCGCTGCGAAGCGCGGCGGCGATGCCAATCCCATGCTGGGACGCAAAGTTCGTCATCCGAGCTACGGCGTCGGAACCATCGTTGGTGTCGAAGGCGACGATGAAGACCGCCGTGTGTCCGTGAGCTTTCCCGGTCGCGGCACGAAAAAGTTTATCGAGCGGTACGCGCAACTCGAACAGGCATAACGTGGGAACCTGCCCCTGAACGCGGATGCGCAGGCAGGTTGCGGCAATCGGTTGCGCGATAGAGCTTCTCGGGGTACATTGAGGCGCGTTCATTCCTCAAAAGCGTACTGGGTAATTTCAAGCTTCCGGTTTGCCCGGATGCGATCGGAGAGCAGGGGTGGCATCACAACTCTTCCGCTGCAAGAGCATCGATCAACTGCTATCGGATTCGGAAAATGCTGAAGTCCGATTAAAAAAATCCCTGGGGTGGTTGAGCTTAACGTCGCTCGGCATCGGCGCAGTCGTCGGCTCCGGAATCTTTACCATCATCGGCACGGCCATTGCCGGACAAAAGTTTCAAGCTTCTTCCATCCTGAACGCTCCTCTTCTTGAGTACCTGATTCACCACTCCGCATCGTTTGGACGCCCAGGCGCGGGACCAGCGATCGCTCTCTCCTTTATCCTCGTCGCGATTGCCTGTGGATTCGCATCGGTGTGCTACGCCGAGCTTGCCGCCATGATTCCTATTGCGGGCAGCGCGTATACCTATACCTACGCCACCATGGGAGAACTTATCGCCTGGATTATCGGCTGGGACCTGATCCTGGAATACGCCGTCAGCAACATGGCCGTCAGCGTCGGGTTTTCACAGCACATGGTCAACTTGTTGGATTGGTTCGGGGTGCATCCGAATCCCCGCTGGATTTCCCCCGCCTACCTTCCAAGCGGACTTTCCGACCTGCAGGGAAACGCGCTCTACGGCGCGGGCTGGCATTTTGGATTCAATTGGCCCGCGTTCATCATCGTGATGCTGCTGACAATGATTCTGGTGCGCGGAATTAAGGAGTCCGCGCGCACCAACAACGTCATGGTGCTGCTGAAAATTATTGCCATCCTGGTGTTCGTGACTTTTGCCGCTAAACTCATCCATCCCGCGAACTACCATCCCTTCGCACCGAACGGCTGGCCCGGAATTCTGACCGGCGGATCGATTGTCTTCTTCACCTACATTGGATTCGATTCGGTCTCTACCGCTGCCGAGGAATGCAAGAATCCGCAGCGTGACTTGCCCATCGGCATTATCGCCACGCTCGTCGTCTGCACGCTGCTCTATATAGCCGTCGTCGTGGTGCTCACGGGACTCGTTAAGTGGGACACTTTGGTGGACGACGCCGCTCCGGTCGTCAACACACTCAAGAAACTCCATTTCACGGGCGTTCGCCTGATCGTGCTCATCGGAGCATTGATGGGCATGATCTCTTCCCTGCTGGTCTTCCAGCTCGGGCAAGCCCGCGTATGGTTTGCCATGTCGCGTGACGGCCTGTTCCCCAAAATTTTTGGGCGCGTGCATCCGCGCTTTCAGACCCCGGATTTTTCCACTTGGATGGCGGGATTCGTGGTCGGCATTCCAGCCGGCTTGCTTGACATCGGAACGCTGGCGGATCTTTCGAATATCGGCACTCTGTTCGCGTTCGCCCTGGTAGCAGGAGGCGTCCTCATTCTTCGCTATCGCGAGCCGGACCGGCCGCGAGCTTTCCGGGCCCCCGGCGGACCGCTGGCGCCCGTCCTCACGATTTTGACGTGCGTCCTGCTGATGGCCGGCTTGCCGATCATGAACTGGATTCGCTTCTTTGTATGGATGATCCTGGGCCTGGTGCTCTATTATTTCTACGGCCGGAAGCACAGCACTCTGAGGGCAGCGAATCGCGCATAAGAGGAATCGCAGAATGCAGGCTTTGTTATTTCAGCATCTGGGAAGACGCGCAGTCGTCGCGCTCGCTTGCCTTGTGCTCTTTCTTTCTTTTCCCCAGAATTCGCGCGCTTGGGGAAAGAACGGCCACCGCCTGGTCGTAAACAAAGCCATCGAGACACTGCCACGGGAGTTGCCGCAGAATGTTCGGGAGTTCTTCGACGCAAGCCGCAGCATTCTGTTGCAGCATGTCACCGATCCGCTGGATGTAATCGCGAAAACTCCGGCCGAGCGGCACAATCACTTCATTTCTCTGGACAAATACGGACGATTCCCGTTCGAGGCTCTGCCGCGCAACTATAAGGCTGCGCTAACCAAATTCGGTAAGCCAAAACTGGATGCCAACGGCCTGCTTCCCTGGCAGATCGGCGTTTACAGCGAGAAGCTGACCGAAGCGATGAAGGCCGGCAAGTGGGACGAAGCAAGACTTGACGCCGCCATCCTGGCAAACTATGTCGCGGAAGCCCACGATCCTTTCAACACTACGGATAATTTCGACGGACGCCTGAGCGCCCAGCCCGGAGTCAACGAGCGCTTCGGTACCACGCTGATCGACCGCTATTCGTCGTTTTTCCCCATGCGCCCCAACGACGCGATTTTCATCAACGACCCCACGGATCGCGCTTTCGAAGCATGCCTCAGCTCTCATAGCTGGCTGGAGACCATACTTCTCGCCGACCGCAACGCACGTCACGGGGAGAACTCCTTCACCGATGAGTATTACGAACGCTTTTACAATCAAGCCGCGGCAATCTTGATTCGCCAGCTCTCCGACGCAGCCACGGACGTTGGCTCCTTCTGGCTCACGGCGTGGGTCAACGCCGGCCGCCCGCAATTGCCACATTGATCTTTCGCGGATGACGCCGCCCTTGCTCTCCAACCGCATTGCTTCCCTCCCCAAAGCCGAGCTGCACCTCCATCTCGAAGGTTCCATCCAGCCCGCCACCGTCTGCGCCCTGACGGCCCGTCACGGCGTCGCCATGACCGAGGAGGAAGTTCGCCAGCGCTACGCCTACCGCAACTTCCCCGAATTCATCGGTGCCTTCAAATGGGTCACTTCGTTCTTGCGCGAGCCTCAGGACTATGCGCTCATCGCCCGCGACCTCGCCGAACATTTGCTCACGCAATGCGTGGTCTATACGGAAATAACCCTGTCCATCGGCGTCATGCTCCTGCGAGAGCAGCGGCCGGAAGCAAATTTCGAAGCTCTGCTCCGCGCCACCGAGCCATTCGAAAACCGCGGGCTCCGATTCCAGTGGATATTTGATGCGGCGCGCCAATTCGGCGCGGACGCAGCGATGGAAGTCGTCGAATCCGCTAAGCGCTGCAATTCGAAATCCATCGTGGCCTTCGGCATCGGCGGCGACGAGCTCAGCGTCCCGACGGAGGAATTTCGCCCCGTCTACGACCGCGCCGCGCAAATCGGTCTGCACCGATTGATGCACGCGGGCGAGGTCGGCGGGCCGGAGAAAATTCGCGAGGCCATCGAATTGCTGGATGCGGAGCGCATCGGCCACGGAATCGCCGCGATCAACGATCCTGAATTAATGGACTTGCTCGCGGAGCGAAAGATCCCGCTTGAAATGTGTCCGGCGAGTAATATGAGAACCGCCGCCCTCGCCCGGCAACTCCGGCGCGAGGATGCAAGAATCGAAGATCATCCACTCCCCAAACTCCTGCGACACGGGATACCCATCGTGCTCTCCACCGATGATCCGGCCATGTTTCACACCACGCTGCACGAAGAGTATGCAAACGCCGCGCGCATGGGCCTGCAAGAACACGAGCTGGCCCGCATCGTCGAGATGGGCTTCGAACACGCCTTTCTACCAGCCGGCGAAATCCACAGAGCATGAAGCAGTCAACGGCAATGTTATACTGACGGCATGAAAGCACACGTCTGGGTAATGCCAAAACGTACCGTACTCGATCCTCAGGGAGAGACGATCCAGCACGCCCTCTCCGGCCTCGGCTACTCCGCCGTGCGCGACGTCCGCCAGGGGAAATTCTTTGTTTTGAATCTCGATGGCTGGAGCCGCGAGGAAGCGCAGAAACAGCTCGAGCACATTTCAAAAGAAGTGCTCACAAACACCGTCATCGAAGAGTACCGCTTTGAGATCGTGGACTGAGCTGTCTCTCTCATGAAAAAACTTCGCAATCATTCAAAGAGTTCATTCCCCTACTTCGGCAGCCTCTTTTTGCTTGGTGTTTTCACTACCCTGGCGCTCGCAGGATGCCAGCAGAGCGGGCACACTTCCGATCCACGCCTGAAGAAGATTGACGAAATGCTGGACGCCCAGCTTCCCGCGGGCACGTCCAAGTCGAAGGTTTCGTTTTATCTGAGTTCCCAGGGTTTTTCACTTGAAGGCACCAGCGATCCCCGCGCCATCGTGGCCGTCGTTCATCACGTGGACACGGACACGCTCCAGCCCGCAACGGCGCGCGTCACGTTTCACTTTGATGCCAGCGGCAATCTCGAGTCCTACGAGCTTGCGGCCGTGGAAGGCTCTGGCTCCCAGCCGTAATCTGATTCGCGACACGCCTCTGCGAATTCATCTTGGCAAGACCGCCAGCATGCTACGCTGCTAGAAACTCTCTGAGGAGACGCCGCGCATGTGCGGAATAGTCGGCTATATCGGGCCCAAAAAAGTTGTGCCCGTCATCATTGAAGGTCTGCGTAAGCTCGAGTACCGCGGCTATGATTCCGCGGGCATCGCCGTCGTAACGCAAGGCGGCAAGCTGGAGATCCGCCGCGCTCCAGGCAAGCTTCGCAATCTCGAGGAGGTCATTGCCAAGTCCCCGCTGGATGGCACCTACGGCATCGGCCACACGCGTTGGGCCACCCACGGCCGGCCGACCGAAGAAAACGCCCACCCGCATCGCGACTGCACCGGCCAGATCGTCGTCGTACATAACGGAATTATCGAAAACTACCTCGAGCTGAAGGAAAAGCTGCAAAAGGAAGGCCACAAGTTTGCCACCGAGACCGACACGGAGATCGTGGCGCACCTGGTGGAGAAGAATTCCCAAGGTGGCGTTCCGCTTGAGGAAGCGGTGCGCCGGTCGTTGAAGGAATTGCGCGGCATCTACGCGCTCGTTTTTCTTTCCGCGAAAAATCCTCAGAAGATTGTTGCGGCGCGCCTGGGCCCGCCCTCGGTGATTGGACTCGGCGATGGAGAATATTTCGTCGCCAGCGACATCCCTGCCCTGCTCCAGCACACCCGCGAAATGTTTTTCCTGGCGGACGGCGACATCGCCGTTCTCACGGCAAAAGGCGTGCGTGTG